>DAONCJ010000006.1:0-23464 GCA_035401985.1 Burkholderiaceae bacterium
GTGAAGCCCGCCTCGCCCGTCAGCGCGCCCAGCACGTCGCCCGGACGGATCTTGTCCTTGCGTCCGCCCAGGATCTGCAGCGTGACCATCGGCGCTAGCAGCGGGCCGCTGCCGGTGGGCTGCAGCTCGGACACCGGATGCCACTTCGCCGGCGCGTCCTGCGCCTTCTCCAGCGCCGCCACACGGCCCATCTCGTTGCCGCTGACCAGGTTCAGCGCCCAGCCCGCTTCGTCCATCCGCCCGGTGCGTCCGATGCGATGGATGTGCACCTCGGGATCGGGCGTCACATCGACATTGATCACCGCTTCGAGCTGCGCGATATCCAGGCCGCGGGCCGCGACGTCGGTGGCCACCAGCACCGAGCAGCTGCGATTGGCGAACTGCACCAGCACCTGGTCGCGATCGCGCTGTTCGAGATCGCCATGCAGTTCCAGCGCCTGGAAGCCCTGTTCGTGCAGCACCTCGGCCAGCGCATGGCACTGGTGCTTGGTGTTGCAGAACGCGATGGTGGAAACCGGCCGGAAGTGATTGAGCAGCCGGCCCACGGTGGCGAGCCGTTCGCTGTCGGCCACTTCATAGAAGCGCTGCCGGATGCTGGTCGGCGCCCGCTGTTCGGGCAGCTTGACCTCCTTGGGCGTGCGCAGGAAGCGCTTGGCGAGCCCGAGGATGCCCTCGGGGAAGGTGGCCGAGAACAGCAGGGTCTGGCGTTCGCGCGGGCAATACTTGGCGATGGCCGCGATGTCGTCGTAGAAGCCCATGTCGAGCATGCGATCGGCTTCGTCCAGCACCAGCGTGTTCAGCGCATCCAGCTTGAGAGTCTCTCGCTGCAGATGATCGCTGACCCGCCCCGGCGTGCCGACGATGATGTGCGCGCCGTGCTCGAGGCTGGCCACCTGCCCGCGGATCGGCGTGCCGCCGCACAACGTCAGCACCTTGATGTTGTCTTCGGCGCGCGCAAGCCGGCGCACTTCGACCGCCACCTGCTCGGCCAGTTCGCGGGTCGGACACAGCACCAGCGACTGTACGGCGTAGCGGCCGAGGTCCAGGCGGGCCAGCAGCGCCAGGCCGAAGGCGGCGGTCTTGCCGCTGCCGGTCATCGCCTGGGCGATCAGGTCGTGGCCGGCCAGCGCCAGCGGCAGGCTGGCCGCCTGGATCGGCGTCATCGACGTGTAGCCGAGCTGACCCAGGTTGGCGAGCATCGCGGCCGACAGCGGCAGGCGGGCGAAGTCGGTACCGCCATCGGTGCCAGGACCGGTGGTGTTGTCTGTGCTTGTATCGGTCATGGGCGCTGCGCCGCAGGCGCCGCGTGGCGGGCAGGCGAAGGCCATCGGGTGTTCGTGTTCATCGGGTGCTCCGGATTTCTCGCGACCGATCGAGCGGTCAAGACCGGCACTATAGACCCCTCGAAAGCCCGCCGCGCACCCTGGGCAGGCTGTCAGTTCACCAGCGCCTTGTGCCGCGACAGCGCCTGCTTCAGTTCGCCCATCACCTTGTCCGGGTCATGGCCCGACTTGCGCATCTCTTCGGCCCAGCTCCGTTGGAGCGGTTCGGCCGATCGCTTCCAGGCAGCCAGTTCATCGGGCTTGAGCTTGACGATGGTGTGGCCCGAACCCGCGGCCTTGAGCTTCTGGCGACCCTCGTCCTCCCATTTCGTCCAGTCGCGGCCCACCTGGCCGGCGACCTGAGCTGTGCAGTGCTCGTCGATCACCTTCCTCTGCAGCGCATTGAGCGCGTTGTACCGTTCCTGATTGAGGATGGTCGCAAAGGTCGACACGTACATCGGCTCGTCGATGTGGAACTTCGCGACCCCGTCGATCTTCAAGCTCATCAGCGAGCCCCAGGCAAACGTGAGGGCGTCGGCCACGCCGCGCTCCAGCGCCTCGCGCGCCTCGGCCGCCGACACCTGCACAGTCGTCGCGCCCAGCGAGGTCATCCACTGCATCGTCGTGGCATTCGCCGGGCGGACCTTCATGCCCCTGATCTGATCCGGCGTGCGGACTTCCTTGCGGGAATGCAGGGTCGCGACGTCCTGGGCAAACACGAAGCACAGCTTCACGCCCGGCATGTCGCGAGCCGCGTAGGGCCGATACCATTCGTCCAGCGCGATCGAGCCGGCATCGGCGTTGCCGATCAGGAAAGGCATCTGCGCGGCGGTGCTGATCAGCATGCGGCCGGCCTGGTAACCGGTGGCGAGGTAGGCGGCATCGGCGATGCCCTTGGTCACCATCTCGTAGTGCTCGGCCGACTTGCCCAGCTGCTGCGCCGGAAATACCGAGACCTTCAGCGTGCCGCCGGTCTTCTGCTCGATGCTTCGGGCCCACTCGGTGTAGATCCTGTGCAGCGGATGGCCGGGCGCCAGCGAGTGCGAGAGCTTCCACTCGACGGTCTGGGCGCCGGCGGGGCCGGCGAAGCCGCCCAGGGCCGCCGCGAGCGCGATGGCCCGCGTGGCCGCCGCCGTGACGCGATGAATGCCCCACATGATCGGTGTGTCTCCTGGGAATGCGTGTCGATCTCGTGCCGGATCGATTGGCGGCGATGCTAGCAAATCACCGGAGTTTTCGAGCTCGGGTCCTCTCGGGCACTATGGCGATCCTGTCCCGGGAAACCGCCATGTCGCGCATCGGCAGCTTCGAATTCTTCCGTCATCCGACCCGTGTGCCGCCACTGCAAGGCGGCCGCGAGGCGCAGCGCCATCGCGTGGTGATCGCCGGTGGCGGGCCGGTCGGCCTGGGTCTGGCGCTGGCGCTGTCCCGCTGGGGCATCGCCAGCGTGGTGATCGAGGCTGATCACACGGTCTGTGAAGGCAGCCGCGCGATCTGCATCTCGCGCCGCAGCCTCGAGATTCTCGACCAGCTCGGGGTGCTCGCGCCGTTTCTCGCGAAGGGGCTGCCCTGGGAGGGCGGGCGCAGCTTCTACCGTGGGGACCAGATCCTGCACTTCAGGATGCCGCACGACCAGCGCCAGAAGCTGCCGCCGATGATCAACATCCAGCAGTACTGGATCGAGCAGTTTCTGGTCGAGGCGGCGCAGCGGCTGCCGGAGCTGATCGACATCCGCTGGGGTACCGAGGTGACCGGTATCGAACACAACGATGCCGGTGTGGCGCTGCGGGCGCGGGCAGGCGACACCCCGTACAGCCTGCAAGCCGACTGGCTGGTCGCCTGCGATGGCGGCCAGAGCTTCGTGCGGCGGCATCTGGGGCTCAAGCTCGAGGGCACCGCCTTCGAGGGCAAATACATCATCGCCGACATCGAGCTGGCCAGCGACTATCCGACCGAGCGCCGCGCCTGGTTCGATCCGGCGTCGAACCCCGGCTACACGGTGCTGATGCACAAGCAGCCTGACGACATCTGGCGCATCGATTATCAGATTCCTGACGATGCCGATCTGGACGAGGCGATGCAGCCGGCGCGGGTGACCGGGTTCATCCGCGGCCACCTGGCGATGATCGGCGAAGCGCATCGCCCCTGGAAGCTGGTGTGGACCAGTGCCTATCGCGCCGGTGCGATGACGCTGGCCGACTATCGGCACGGTCGCGTGCTCTTCGCCGGCAACTCGGCGCATGCCTTGCCCATCTTTGGCGTTCGCGGCCTGAACTCCGGCTGGGACGACGCCTTCAATCTGAGCTGGAAGCTGGCGTTCGTGCTGCAGGGCTGGGCCGGCGAACGGCTGCTCGATACCTACACCGAAGAGCGGATTCATGGTTACCGGGTCAACGCGGCCAGCGCGATCAAGAGTACGGAGTTCATGGCGCCGCCTTCGCGCGGCTTCTGGCTGATGCGCGAGGCAGCCCTGTCGCTTGCACTGGCCCGCCCCGAGATCGCTTCGGTGGCAAACCCGCGCCAGACCAGCACCATTTCGTACGAAGGCTCCTCGCTGAACCTGCCCGGCGACGACTTCATCGGCGGAACGATGCCTGGCAGCGTGCCGGACGACTGCCCGGTGGAGTCGGCGCGCGGACCGTGCCATCTGTCGGACCTTCCGGGGCCGCATCTGACGGCCGTGCTGTTTGCCAGTGACGGGACGCCAGCCCCGCCGCTAGACGAAGCCCTGCGAGCCCTGGAAGGCGGTGAGCCGCCGTGGTGCAGCGTGATCGTGGCGCGCCTTGGCGAACCGTGGCGGCAGGGCCGGCGCGAACAGGTGATCGACCCGGAAGGGCTGGCGTTCTCGCGCTGCGGCGCGCTCGAAGGCAGCCTTTATCTGCTGCGCCCCGATGGCCATGTCGCCGGTCGCTGGCACCGGCCCACGGCGGCGACGCTGCAGGCGGCCGTGGCCAGTTTATGCGCCCGCCCATGACAAGACCCGACTCAGGACCCCGCCATGCCCCGACTCGATGAACTGCAGCGCGACGAAGCCTATCGGGCCTGCTGCCTGGCGATCAGCGCCGCGGGTCCGCAGCGCGAGACCCTCTACCTCGCACGGCTGGTGCTGCTGCTGATGGAGGAGGTCGGCGATCTGCCGCGCTGCCTGGCCGCGGTCGAGGCGGCGGCGCGGGACCTGCCCACGCCAGGCCCGGCCGCTTGACCGGGCAGGCGATCAGGCATGCGCCCGGCCGTGCGACAGGCCGCGCGATCGAGCAGGCGCCCCGCGCGGGTCAGGCCCAGATCACCTGGCCCGGCACGGTGTACCACTGCTCGATCCGGGCGGCCACTGCCGACTCGATCTTGCTGCGCTTGATCTTCATGGTCGGCGTCAGCAGACCGTTCTCGATCGACCACGGGTCGCTGACCACCACCAGCATGCGCAGCTGCTCGTACTCGGCCACGCGCCGGTTCACATCGGCCAGCACTTCCTTGAGCTGAGCCTCGACCTCGGCGCGCACCGCGGGATCACCGACCTTCGGACGGATGTCCTCGGCCAGCACCACCATGGCGAACGCCGCCGGATAGCCGACGCCCGAGACCAGCGACATCTCGATGATGGGGTGCTCGTTGATCAGGTTCTCGATCGGCGCCGGCGCGACGTACTTGCCCTTGGCCGTCTTGAACAGCTCCTTCAGGCGGCCGGTCAGCTTGAGCATGCCATCGGGATCGCGCTCACCCAGATCGCCGGTGCGAAAGAAGCCGTCGGGCGTGAAGGCCTCGGCGTTCAGATCGGGGCGCTTGTAGTAGCCCACCATCTGGCCGGGCGACTTGATCAGCACCTCGTGGTCTTCGCTGATCCGCACCTCGACGCCCGGAAACGGCACACCCACATAGCCGGGCTTGTGCTTGTCCTCCTTGGACAGGTGCGAATAGGCGAAGTCTTCGGACATCGCATAGCCTTCGAGCAGATTCAGGCCGAGCTTGTGGTACCAGGCGATCAGTTCCGCCGGGATCGGCGCCGAGCCGCTGCCCGCCAGACGCACATGGTTGAGGCCCAGGCCGGTCAGCACCTTCTTGCGCACGATGCCGCCGATGATGGGCAGGCTCAGCAGGAAGTCGAGCTTGCGTGCCGGCATCTTGGCCAGCACGCCGTGCTGAAACTTGGCCCACAGCCTCGGCACCGAGATGAACAAGGTGGGGCGGGCGCGGTTCAGGTCGGCGACGAAGGTCTCGAGCGTTTCGGCGAAGTAGACATGGCCGCCGGAAACCAGCGTTGCGCATTCGATGTACGCGCGCTCGAACACGTGGGCGAGCGGCAGATACGACAGGAACCGGTCGCTGGCGTTGTAGCCGATCTCGCGGGCGATGCCTTCGCTGCAGGCGGTGATGCGCTCGAAGTTGTGCATCACCCCCTTGGGCTGGCCGGTCGAGCCGGAGGTGTAGACCAGCATGGCGAGGTCGTCGGGCGCACGGGCGATCCGGCCGGTCAGGGGCTCGGTGCGCGCCACGATCCCATCCCACGTGTCGTACGTGGTCGGCGGCGCCAGCGGGAAGGCGATGCGCGGCATGTCGGCGGGCACACCGGTTTCCTGCTGGGTCCAGGTGTCGAGCTTGCCGACGAACAGCAGCTTCGATTCGCTGTGCTCGAGCACGAATTTGACGGTGTCCGGCCCCTCGGTCGGGTAGATGGCGACCGTGGTTCCGCCGGCCATCCAGATCGCCAGTTCAGCGATGAAGAAGTGAGCGCAGTTCTTTGACAGGATGGCGATCTTGGCGCCCGGCTCCAGGTTGCGGCTGCGCAGGTGCGCCGCCATCCGGCGGGCCTGGTCCATGACCTGGCCCCAGGTGTAGTCGACGGGCGGTTTGCCGGAGATCGGCTGGGTCAGGTAGACCGAATCGCGATCAGCACTTTCGTGGTCGTAGACATGGTCCAGGATCAGCTTCTGTGCAGGCATCGAGTTCCTCCGTTGCGTGCGCCGATCGGCGTCACGTGTCTTATGGTTTTGGGCGCCGTACCGTTCGTCGGCGCGTCATCGTACCGTGTCAACTATCGAACATCTGCACGGCATGGGCATTGACAAGCGTCAAACTCGCCCTATTCGCGAAATCCCGACGATTTGACGACCGGCTCCCACTTGCTGCGGAAGTCGGCCAGCAGCTTGATGGTCTGGGCTTGCGATGCGGCCACCGGGGTCATGCGGGTGGCGCGGAATTTCGCCTGCAGGGCCGGATCGCGCATGGCGGCCTCGACCGCGCGGGCGATGACCTGCACCTTCGCGGCCGGCATCGATGCCGGGGCGAACAGGGCGTTCCAGCCGTCGGCCACCAGAGGCAGACCCGACTCCTTCAGCGTGGGAAGCGTGGGCGCCTCGGGCAGCCTCGCGGAAGAGCCGACTGCCAGGATGCGCAGCTTGCCCGCCTCGTGCAGCGGGATCAGCGAATCGAGCGTGTCCACCGCCACGGGAATCTGGCCGCCGAGCAGGTCGGTGGCCAGCGGTGCCGAACCGCGATAGCCGATCACCTGCGCCTTCAGGCCGGCCGCCTCGCCGATCATCAGCGCGAAGAAGTGCGGCAGGCTGCCGGTGGCCGGCACACCGAAGTTGGCCTTCTCGGGGTTGGCCTTCAGCCAGGCGATCAGGTGGGTGAACTCGCGCACCGGCACTGCCGCACCGACCGCCACCGCGAAGTCGTAGCGGGTCATCATCGACACCGGCGTGAAGTCGCGGTTCGGGTCATAGCCGACGTTGGATGCGACCAAAGGTGCGACCACGTGGATGGCCGGATTGCCGGCCAGCAGCACGTTCTGGTCGGGCCCGACCGCCTTGACCTGCTGCGCCGACAGCCGTCCGCCCGCGCCAGTCTTGTTCTCGACCAGCACCGGCACGCCGAGACGGTCCTTCAGGGATTCGGCCAGCAGTCGGGCCGCGCGGTCGGACGCGCCGCCCGGCGCATAGCCGACCACGATCTTCAGGGGCCCGTCGAGCAGCGGTGCGCCGGGCGCGGGCGTGGCGGGACGTGCCTGTTGTGCGCGCGCGGCGAAAGACTGCAGGGCTGCGCCGCTGCCCGCGAGGGCGAGGCAGGTGGCTCTGCGCAGAGGCGACATCTTCATGGCGGGCGTCTCCATCACTCGACGAACACGTCTTCGCGCTTCTTTCGGATCGCCGGCAGCAGCACGATGATCAGCAGGATCACCGCTATCGCGAGCAGCACGGCGCTAAGGGGCCGCTCGACGAACACGATCGGGTCGCCCTGCGCATAGCGCATTGCGCGGCGCAGGTTTTCCTCCATCAGCGGGCCGAGCACGAAGCCCAGCAGCAGCGGCGTCATCTCGAAGCCCCACTTCATCAGGCCATAGCCCATCAGCCCGAAGGCCGCGGCCATCACCACTTCGAGCGTCGAGTTGTTCAGCGTGTAGACGCCGATGCAGCAGAACAGCACGATCGCCGGGTACATCAGCCGGTAGGGCACGCGCAGCAGCGAGACCCACATGCCGATCATCGGCAGATTGATGATGACCAGCATCAGGTTGCCGACCCACATGCTGGCGACCATCCCCCAGAACAGGTCGGGCCGCTTGGTCATCACCTCGGGGCCGGGCTCGATGCCCTGGATGATCATCGCGCCCACCATCAGCGCCATCACCGCGTTGGACGGGATGCCCAGCGTGAGCATGGGGATGAACGAAGTCTGCGCCGCCGCGTTGTTGGCGGATTCTGGCCCGGCCACGCCTTCGATGGCGCCCTTGCCGAAGCGCGACGGATCCTTGGCCAGCTTCTTCTCGACGGTATAGGCCGCGAACGAGGCCAGCACCGCGCCGCCGCCGGGCAGCAGCCCAAGCACCGAACCCAGGCCGGTGCCACGCAGCACCGCCGGCAGGGCCTCGCGCAGCACGCTGGCCTTGGGCCACAGGCCGGTGACCTTGCTGCCCAGCACCGAGCGGTCGCTCTCGGGGCCGTCGAGGTTGCGCAGGATCTCGGCGATGCCGAACAGACCCATGGCCAGCGCGACGAAGCTGATGCCGTCCGAGAGCTCGCCGATGCCGAAGGTGTAGCGCATGGCGCCGGTGTCGACGTCGGTGCCGATCAGCCCGAGCATCAGGCCGAAGAAGATCATCGCGAACGACTTCAGCACCGACCCGTGGGCCATCACCACCGAGGCGACCAGCCCCAGCACCATCAGCGAGAAATATTCGGCGGGCCCGAACTGCTGCGCCATGCCGGCCAGCGGCGGACCGGCCGCGGCGATCAGCAGCGTGCCGAAGCAACCGGCGACGAATGAGCCGAGCGCGGCCACCGCCAGCGCATCGCCGGCCCGACCCTGGCGGGCCATCTGGTGACCGTCCAGCGTGGTGACGATGGATGAGGCTTCGCCCGGCAGGTTGACCAGGATGGCGGTGGTCGAGCCGCCGTACTGGCAGCCGTAGTAGATGCCGGCCAGCATGATCAGCGCGCTGGTGGGCGGCAGCTTGAAGGTGATCGGCAGCAGCATGGCGATCGTGGTGACGGGGCCGATGCCGGGCAGCACGCCGATCAGCGTGCCCAGCAGTGCGCCGATCAGGCAGTAGAGCAGGTTCTGCCACGACAGCGCGACGCCGAAGCCGAGCGCCAGATTGGAGAAGATGTCGAAGTCGCTCAAGGGAATATCCGCAGAGGAAGCTGCAAGGCCAGCGGGAACAGCACGCAGGCGAACGCGGCGAGGCACACGGCCAGCAGCACGGTCTGGCGCAGGCGCTGCTGCGGCGAGGCAAGGCCTGCCATCGCCACCGCCAGGGTCGATGCGATCAGCAGACCGGTGCGCTCGATCGTGAACGCGAACACCAGCAGCGATCCCAGCACCAGCACGATCGGCTTGGCCCGCCATTTTTCGAGTGCCGCGCCGCGATGTAGGAAGGCCAGCGTGCACAGCAGCACGCCGAAGCCGCCCATGACCCAGGACAGCAGGATCGGCACGTAGCCCGGTCCCATCCGGTAGGCGGTGCCGACTTTCAGTGGCTGGCCGAACCACCAGCCGAGCACCGCGCACACCAGCAGAAAGAGTCCCGCTGCGAGATCGGTCGGCCCCTTGACCAGGCCCGTGGCGGGCGGGCTGGCAGGCGCTGGAGAGTCGTTGCCAACGGGATGACCGGACGCCGCCCGGTCATGTCCTCGAGTTTCAGTCAATCGTTGCTCCCCCCGGGTGTCGCGCGCGCATCGTGGAACACGGGACGGCGCGCAATCGCATTGTTGTCTGTAGCATCGCATGGAACGCAGCGGTTTCAAGGACTGCGCCTTGCCGGCTTTCGGCCGGCGTCACAAATCGAAATCAGAGGAGACACCCGATGACGATTCGTTTTGACCGGCGAAAAGCGCTGACCCTGGCCGGCGGCGCCCTGGCTGCGGCGGCGGCCCCGCGTGTCAGCCTCGCGCAAAGCCTGCCCGCGGGCACGATCCGCGTGCTGGTCGGCTTTCCGGCGGGCGGCGGTTCCGATGTGATGGCGCGGATCATTGCCGAGAAGCTCAAGGAGCGCACCGGGCTGAACATCATCATCGACAACCGGCCCGGCAACAGCGGCAACCTGGCTTGCGAGATGCTCAAGAACGGCCCGGCCGACGGCTCGCTGCTGATGTACGGCACCAGCGCCACCACGGTGGCCCAGCGGGTCACCCGCAAGGAGCTGCAGTACGACGTCGAGAAGGACCTCGCCACCATCGCGCTGGCCGGCACCGTGTCGGTCGCCTATGTGGTGTCTTCGACCATCGGTGTTCGCACGATGCCCGAGTACATCGCCTGGCTGAAGAAGAACCCGCGCAAGCAGAACTTCGGCACCACCGCGATGGGCAGCATGACCCACTTCTTCGGTGTGCTGCTGGGCAAGGAGATCGGCATTCCGCTCGAGCCGATCGCCTACAAGGGCGCCGGTCCGCTGATTGCCGACCTGTCGGCCGGCCATGCGTCGGCGGGCTGCGGCGGGGTGTCCGACTTCCTCACCCATCACAAGGCCGACAAGATGCGCATCATCGCCATCTCGGCCCCGAAGCGGGTCAATGCGGCGCCCGATCTGCCGACCATCTCCGAGCTGGGCTATCCGAAGTTGTCGTACGAGGGCTTCTATGGGTTCTATGGCCCCTCGAAGATGAGCGCCGGACTGATCGCCCTCTGGAACAAGGAGCTGCGCGCGGTGCTCGACAGCGCCGACATGCGCCAGCGCCTGCTCGGCGTCGGCCTGGAGGTTCAAAGCTCGACGCCCGCCGAGATGTTCACCCGTCAAGCCAATCTGATCGCGACCATGACCGCCACCATGAAGGCGGCAGGCGTCGAACCCGAATAGGGGCGCGTCCGCGTGCTCCCCTGCACGCGGCACCCCTGCTCAACACACTCCACAGGAATCCGCATGACATTCAGTTTTACCCGGCGTCAGACCCTGGCCGCGGCCGGTGCCGCAGCCGCTGTTGCGACCTTCGGCCGGTCGGCCTCCGCCCAATCGCTGCCCTCCGGCACCATCCGCATGCTGGTCGGCTATCCGGCCGGCGGCGGCACCGACGTGATGGGCCGGCTCATCGCCGAGAAGCTCAAGGAGCGCACCGGGGCCAACGTCATCGTCGAGAACCGGGCCGGTGCCAGCGGCACGCTGGCCTGCGACACGCTGAAGAACGCGCCGGCCGACGGGACCGTGATCATGTACGCGCCCAGCGCGGCGACGGTCGCCCAGACCGTCACCAAGAAGGCGCTGCCCTACGACCTCGAGAAAGATCTGGCGACCATCACCCTGGCCGGCACCGTGTCGACCGTGTTCGTGGTGTCGCCGACCATCGGCGTCAAGAACCTGCCCGAGTACATCGCCTGGCTGAAGAAGAACCCCAAGAAGGCCAGCTTCGGCTCGACCGCGATGGGCAGCTCCACCCACTTCTTCGGGGTCGAGATCGGCCAGGCGATCGGCGTGCCGCTCGAGCCGGTGGCCTACAAGGGGGCCGCGCCGCTGATCGCCGATCTGTCGGCAGGCCATGCACCGGCGGGCTGTGGCGGCCTCACCGACTTCCTCACGCATCATCGCGGCGACAAACTGCGCATCATCGCCATCTCGGCGCCGAAGCGGGCCACCGCGGCGCCGGATCTGCCGACCATCTCCGAGCTCGGTTATCCGAAGCTGGCCAGCGAAGGCTTCTACGGGTTCTACGGCCCGGCAAAGATGTCGCCGGCCATCATGGCGGCCTGGAACAAGGAGCTGCGGGCGGTGCTCGAGCTGCCCGACATGAAGCAGCGGCTGATCGGTCTGGGCCTCGAGGTTCAGACGTCGACGCCGGCGGAGTTCGCCCAGCGCCAGTCGCGCGACCTGGTGACGTTTGCGGCGTCGATGAAGGCGGCTGGCTTCCAGCCGGAGTGAACGCCGGCTGCAGGGGCTGACGGGCCTTGACGGGGCGCTTGCTCTGCTGCCCCGCCAGCCCGGTCGAACCCGTCAGGCCTGTCAGTCCCGGCAGGCCCGTCGATCCCGCAGCGCGCCTCAGTTGATCCGCGTGTTGCGTCCCTGCCAGTAGCGGTCGCGCAGCAGCCGCTTGTACAGCTTGCCCGTCGGGTGACGCGGCAGCTCGGCGTCGAAGTCGATGCTGCGCGGGCACTTGATGTGGGCGAGCCGTTCGCGACACCAGGCGATCAGCTCGGCCTCGAGCTCGGGTCCGACCTCGGCCATGTCGCGCGGCTGCACGACCGCCTTGACCTGTTCGCCGAACTCGTCGTCCGGCACGCCGAATACCGCCACGTCGACCACCTTCGGATGCGTGACCAGGATGTTCTCGGCTTCCTGCGGATAGATGTTCACCCCGCCCGAGATGATCATGTACGCCTTGCGGTCGGTGAGGTACAGATAACCCTCGGCGTCGACACGGCCGACGTCACCCAGCGTGGTCCAGCCGTGGCGGTTGCGCGCCTGCGCGGTCTTGGCGTCGTCGTTGTGATACGCGAACGGCTTGCCGTTGGCGAAGTAGACGGTGCCTTCGGTGCCGGTCGGCACTTCGTTGCCCTCGTCGTCGCAGATCTTCAGCTCGCCGATCATTGCGCGGCCGACGGTGCCCTTGTGCGTCAGCCACTCGGCGGAGTTGACCATCGTGATGCCGTTGCCTTCGGTGCCGGCGTAGTACTCCATCAGCACCGGGCCCCACCACTCGATCATCTGCTCCTTGACCGGCACGGGGCAGGGCGCGGCGGCGTGGATCGCGCACACCAGGCTCGACAGGTCATACGCGCGGCGCACGGCTTCGGGCAGCTTCAGCATCCGCACGAACATCGTCGGCACGAGCTGTGTGTGGGTGATGCGGTGTTCCTGCACGAGCCGCAGGTAGTCCTCGGCGTCGAAGTGCTCCATCAGCACGCACGTGCCGCCCAGGCGCATCACCAGCATGTTGAAGCGCAGGGGCGCTGCGTGATAGAGCGGCGCCGGCGACAGGTAGACGCTGTGCTCGCCGATGCGATAGAGCTTGCGGGACAGTTCGATCAGCGGGCTGTTGGCATCGATGGCGGGCGATTCGGGCGCGACGAACACGCCCTTGGGCCGGCCGGTGGTGCCCGACGAGTACAGCATGTCGGCACCGGCCGTCTCGTCGGCGATGCGCGTTGCGGGCTGCGCGGCCACGACGGCCTCGAAGGACTCCCAGCCGGTGGGCGCGGCGCCGATCATCAGCCAGGTGCCCACGGCAGGGCATGCGGCCGGCAGCTGCGTGGCGACCTCGGCCAGCGCGGCCGACGAGATCACCAGCCGCGCCGCGCAGTCGTTGACGATGTAGCTGGCTTCGTCGACGGTCAGCCTTGAGCTGATCGCGGTGTAGATGATGCCGGCACGCTGGGCGCCCCAGGCGATCTCGAAGAACCGGGGATGGTTCTCGAGCATGATCGCGATGTGGTCGCCCGCCTGCAGGCCGCGTGCGCGCAGCAGCTGGGCGATCTGGTTGGAGCGCGCATCGAGCTGCGCGTAAGTGACGGCTTCGCCGGAGGTCGCCATCACATAGGCGACCTTGTTCGGCGTGCGCGCCGCGTGGATGGACGGGTGCATGGTGGGCGACGCTCCTGTGTCAGACGACCCGCACGCGCAACTCGCCCAGGCCTTCGACCTTGCCGACCAGCATGTCGCCCTTGACCACCGCGGCCACGCCCTCGGGCGTGCCGGTGTAGATCAGGTCGCCGGGCTGCAGCTCGAACAGCGTGGACAGGTGCTCGATCGTCTCGGCGATGCTCCAGATCAGCAGCGACAGATCGCTGTTCTGGCGGGTGGCGCCGTTGACGTCCAGCGAGATGGCACCCTTCGTGTAGTGGCCGGTGGCGCTGGCGGGACGAATCGGACCGATCGGGCCCGAGTGGTCGAAGGCCTTGCCGACTTCCCAGGGCCGGCCCTGCTTCTTGGCCTCGCCCTGCAGGTCGCGCCGCGTCATGTCCAGGCCGATGGCATAGCCATACACATGCGAATGGGCATCGGCCGCGGCGATGTTGCGCCCGCCCTTGCCGATCGCCGCGACCAGTTCGATTTCGTGGTGCAGGTCGCTCGTGCGCGACGGGTAGGGCAGCTCGCCGGTGGCGCCTTCGGGCACGACCAGCAGCGCGTCGGCCGGCTTCATGAAGAAGAACGGCGGCTCGCGGCCGGTGAAGCCCATCTCCTTGGCGTGCTCGACGTAGTTGCGGCCGACACAGTAGACGCGGCGGACCGGGAAGGTGTTCGAGGTTCCGGCGACGGGAATCTCGACCAGGGGCGGGGCGGCAACAACATGGGTCACGAGGGTCTCCTCATTTGAGGAGTGTGACTATACCGCCGTGTGGGGGTGTGTCCGTGTGAGCGACGGGTAATGGGTCACTGCTGGCCGCTCGCGTGCGAGCTGACCAATACCCTGGCTGACGGCTGTCAACCGTTGATTAAATCAGAGTCATTTCGAGCTGCACCTCGCAGTAGGGGACCTCGGGACGAAGCTTGCCGCGCTCGCCCTTGTGCAGGCGCACGAGGCCGTAGCGCTCCATTGTCTTGAGGGTGCGCGAAAGGTTGCCGGGCGTACGGCCGGTGGTGGCGGCCAGCTCGTGCAGCGACGCGGGATG
This sequence comes from Burkholderiaceae bacterium, assembly GCA_035401985.1. Lineage (GTDB taxonomy): Bacteria > Pseudomonadota > Gammaproteobacteria > Burkholderiales > Burkholderiaceae_E > Quisquiliibacterium. Next base: position 14,352 of record DAONCJ010000006.1, read on the forward strand.
TGTGTCGGCGATCTGGGCGAGAAGTGCACGGTTGCGGTTCGACAGCAGCTTGGCGAAGCTTTCAGGAGAGGTGAACCAGACCTTGGGGTCACCAGGCTTGGGATGCAACTCGCCGCGCGCGATTGCCATCGTGCGTGCCTTCATGTCTTCGAAGGAAGCGATCCCAACCTTGAGCGTCTTCATGTCCAGACTCCTCTTTCCCGCATGACCGATTCAACTTCTTTCCAGAACGCGCCCAGCAGTGTGGCGGCGTCTGTGTAGTCGTATGGCTTGACCGTCCGCAGCCGGTGCTTGTGGTCTTTGGCTGCCGCCCTGCCTTGCCCCGCCACCGGATGGGCGTTGTCGAAGCCGACCAGGCGGCCACCGTCCGGGTCGTGCATGGTCAATGTGTAGTCGAGGCCGTGCGGCTTGTCGGTCGTCGCTGGCACCCGATGCACGACGAATTTCACCCAGTAGCCTGCCTCGTCAATCACCAGAACCTGGCCGTCCAGATCCAGCAGCGTATCGAGGGAAGGGTCTGGGCGCGCCATACCAATCATTATCACATACTGATAATGGATTCAAGCTCGGGCGATATCGCCGCCTTTGGCTTCCGACCCAGTCACCCCTGCCGTCCGCCCAGGCTCTCGACCACGTCCGCCATCAGCTTCGCCAGCTCCCCCGTCATCAGCATCGCATCCGCAGTGAAGCGCTCGTCGGCGTCGCCCTCGTTGCCGGCCGCGGCCTCCTTCAGGATGTCGAGCGCACGGATGCGCTTGATCTCCAGCTTGTCGGTCAGCAGGAAACTGATCCGGCTCTCCCAGGTCAGCGCCAGCTTCGTGCAGTGCTTGCCAGCCTTGGTGTGGCGGGCCACATCGTCGAGCTCGAGCGACTGGTTGGCGAAGCGCACCGTGGCCTTGCCGTCGCGCGCCTTCAGTTCGGCATCCTGGTCGACGGTGAAGCCGGCGGGCGCCTCGCCGGTCGACAGCCAGGCTGTCATTTCGCCCGGCACCGAGGCCGTCACCTTCAGGGGCCGACCCGGAAAGCCGTCGATCGCCTTGACCAGCAGGCTGTAGATCTCGCCGGCCTTGTTGGCCGAGCCGGTGTCCACCGCCAGCCAGCCGTGCACCGGATCGATCCACACCCGGGTGTCACTGGAGAGGCTGAAGGCGCGCGGCAGCAGCTCGTCGCGCACCAGCTCCTTGAGCTCCTTCAGGCGCTTCCGGCCAGGCTTGAAGCCCTCTTCCTCCTCGATCTTCTCGGCGCGCTGCTTGACCACCTGGGCGATCACCTTGGCCGGCAGCAGCTTCTTCTCATGGCGCAGCGTGAGCAGCATCTGCCGGTCGATCGCGCAGACCAGCGCGTTGTCGCTCTCGCGCGGCGGAACCCAGCCGACGCTCATCTCCTCGATGCTGGTGCCGGGGGCGAAGGCCTGGGGCGCCAGCAGCTCGGCCAGCGCCTCAGCGGAAAGGTCCCAGCCGACCGGGACCGAATAGACGATCAGATTCCTGAACCACATGGGGAAAGCACCGTGTTCTCGAAAAAGTCCGCGAGTATGCGCGAAAACGCGGCGCATCCGGCCTCGGCCGTTTTGTCAGCCGGCAGTCATCAGCTCGATCATGCGTTCGCGGACCAGATCCGGGCGCTCCATCGGAATGAAGTGGGTGCAGCCGGCGACCGTTTCGATCGCAATGGCGGGTGCGGCCTGCGCGATCATCGGCAGCAGCCGCGAGACGGTCGAGCCCTTCTCGGCGGCCATCAGCCGGGTGGGCACTCGCAGCGCGGCCAGGGCGGCGAAGGTGTCATGGCGGTGGCCTGCGAAGGTGGCGCTCTCCCAGGCGGGCGCGCAGCGCAGGCGCACCGAGCCGTCGGGCTGCGGTGCGAAGCCGTCCTCCACGTAGTCGTCCAGGAAGCCGGGCTTCCAGGTCTTGAACGCGCCGCGGCCGCGATAGCTGGCCAGCGCCTCGGCAGCGCTGCCGAAGTGGCTGCGGCGCCGGCCGGCGGAGCGTGCGATCGGCAGACGACGGCGAGCTATCTGCGGCGCCAGCGGCAGCAGCAGGCCGCGCCGCCAGGCGGGCGGCACCACCGCGGGGTCGATCATCAGCAGCGCGGCGGCCACATCGGGCGCGGCGTGCAGGGCGAGCAGCGCGGTGGTTCCGCCCATCGAGTGGCCGGCGATCAGCCGCGGGGATGGATGTCCCCGGGACAACTGGCGGACCGCCGCGACCACATCCGCGGCATAGGGATGCCAGTGCGTGAGGAAGGCGGGACGTGCCGGCAGCGTCGTGTGGCCATGGCCGCGCAGGTCGAGCGCGACCACCCGGAAGCGATCGGCCAGGGGTTGCAGCAGATGGCGGTAGGTGAGCGCGTTGAAGCCGGTGGCGTGGAGGAAGACCAGATCGATCGGGCCTTGGGCGCGGCCGAAGTTCAGGGCCGCCAGATGGCCGCCACGGGCCGGGATCATCAGTCGCTGCATGGGGTGGGGTGTGGGTGAGGCGAGGGGGTCATGGTAGCGGTAACGGTGCGTGCCGGTGTGTGCCGATGGTGCTCCCCCAAACCAGGCCTGGCGGCTTGCCCTCGCTTCGCGAGGGTTCCCTGCGGTGCTCGCGTCCCGAGGCGGCTCGCGAACTCGTCGCGTTGCTCCTCGAACAGCGCGAGCCGACCGCGCTGCGCGCGGCAACCTCGAGCCGCTGCGCTCCTCGGCTGCGCTCCTCGGCTGCGCTCCTCGGCTGCGCCGACAGGCCTGGTTTGGGGGAGCACCCATCGGCAGTGCGCGCGATGGAGGTGCGCGGTCGTGGTCCGGCTGGTTCCCGGCTGGTTCAGCGAGGGCGCGCCGCCGCGGTCGCCTCGGTTTCCAGGGGTTCGTTCCGTGCCGCCGTGAGTTCCGGGGGGGCGCAACCAATCAGCAGCAGCGCCGGCGGCCCAGCCACCGGCGCATCCCGCGCCAGTCGCCCCAAGGTGCTCGACACCAGTCGCTGCGTGGGCAGCGACGCGTCGATCACCCAAGTCACCGGGAGGTCGGCGGGCATGCCCATCACCAGCAGTGTCGCCTGCACCCGCGCAGCCGCCGTGGCCGCCATGTACAGCGCACCGCCCCCGCTGGCCAGCAGCGGCCGCGCCCACGACAGGTCGCCACCGCCCCCCGCCTCCACCTGCGGTGTGCTCAGCACCAGCGCCCGACGCTGCCCGCGACGCGTCATCGGCGCGCCGATCGCGGCATGGCCGGCCTGCGCCGCCGTGATCCCGGGCGCCACGCCGAATGCGATGCCGGCCGCGCGCAGCGCATCGATCTCCTCCTGCGCGCGGGCGAAGATCAGCGGATCGCCGCCCTTCAGGCGCACCACCAGATCGTCGGATTCGGGGTCGAGCGCGAGCGCATGTACGACCAGCAACTCGTTGATCCGTGCCTGTCGCGTGCTGACCCGGCCCGCGCGCTTGCCCACCGGCACGCGCAGCGCCTGCGGGGCCAGCGCCAGAATGTCGTCGGACACCAGTGCGTCGTGGATCACCACGCGGGCGCGCGCCAGCAGCTTCAGCGCCTGCACAGTGAGCAGATCGGGATTGCCCGGGCCGGCGCCGACCAGCCAGACTCGCGGTGCACGCTCAGCCATGGATGATCCCGTGCAAGGCATCGCGGACCTCTGGCGCATCGGCATGGGCGCGCGCGTTCATGAAACGGCTTCCGCGAAGGTCTGTTCAGCGCGGCTGCGCTGCAGGGCGCGCACATGCAGGCCGCATTCCCTCACCGATGCCTGCTCCCACCACCACCGGCCGGACCGCGGGTCTTCTCCGGCATCCACGGCGCGCGTGCAGGGCCCGCAGCCGATGCTCGGATAGCCCTGCGCGTGCAGCGCATTGACCGGCACATCGTGTGCGCGCAGATACGCCCATACCTGTTCATCGGTCCAGGCGGCGAGCGGATTGATCTTGGCGCGCGGGCTGCCGTCGGGCGCGAGTTCGGTTTCGCGCTCGGCGATGCTGGCCCGTTCGCTGGACTGGGCGCGGCGCAGGCCGCTGACCCATCCGCCCTTGCCGGCAAGCACCCGTGCCAGCGGTCGCACCTTGCGTGCATCGCAGCAGGCTTTGCGGGCTTCGGGCGAATCGTAGAAGCCATCGATGCCATAGCGATGCACGAACACTTCCACCGCCGCCGATTCCGGAAAGATCACCCGGATCGGCGTGCCCTGCGGACCGTAGCGGCGCTGTGCCTGAGCGAGCTGCAGATACGTCTCGCGCGGCAGGCGGCCGGTATCGATCGTGACCACTTCGATGGGCAGCCGATGGCGCGCGATGATGTCGGTGATCACCATGTCCTCGGGGCCGAGCGAGGTGACCTGAACCAGCGGCGTGTGACGGCGCGACGCATCGGACAGCAGCGCCGCGACTGCCTCGATCCCGGCGCGTTCGCCGGGTGCGCGGGCTGCTGCGCTGCCCTGAGCGGGGCGCACATCGCCTGCCGTGTAGCCTGCTCCCGCGCTCATGGCGTCAGCTCCGCCGAGCGCGTCAGCAGAGCCAGCTTGCGCAGCACCAGCGGCGTGATGCCGTCGGAGGACTCCTGGTAGGCATCGCTGAAGGTTTCGAAGGCGACCAGTGCGGCCTGCGGATCTTCGCTGGCGCGCAGCTCGAAGCTGTCGAAGCCGACGCGGCGCAGCGCGTAGAGCTGATCGCGCCACAGCGGCCCGACTGCGCGCAGCGGGCCGCTCCAGCCCAGACGGCGGCGCAGCACGCTGGCGATCGAGAAACCGCGCCCGTCGGTCGCGCTCGGAAAGTTCACCGCCACCAGGCTGGCCGCGGCCAGCACCGGTGCCAGCGATTCCAGCGGGTCGTCCGGCTGAAGCAGCAGGCCGTCGCGACCCGCACGTCCGGCGGCCCGCGCCGTGGCCACCGAACCGTCCAGCCAGGCCGACAGCGGGAACAGCATGTCGCCACCCGCGGGCAGCGGCTGACCGGCCTCGTGGACCAGCCAGCTGTCGTCCGCCAGAAGGCGCCGGGAATCAATCACTCGTTGCATATGCGCTCTCCTTGAAGGGTTCGATGCCGGTGCGTTCGAGCACGTCGATGAAGGTTTCGTCCTCGTGTTCGCGGATGGCCACGTAGCGTTCGATCATCCGTTCGATCGCCGGTGCGACTTCGTTCTGCGACATCGACGGGCCGATGACCTTGCCGAAGGCGGCGCGCTGTCCAGCGCGATTGCCGGCGTGTCCGCCGATCGTGATCTGGTACCACTCCTCGCCGTGCTTATCGACGCCGAGCACACCGATGTGGCCGACGTGGTGATGGCCGCAGGAGTTGATGCAGCCCGAGATCTTGATGTCGAGCGGTCCGATGTCGAACCACTCGTCGACGCGGTCGAAGCGCTCCATCAGGTCCTGCGCGATCGGCAGCGACTTGGCGTTGGCGAGGTCGCAGAAATCGCCGCCCGGGCAGGCGATGATGTTGGTCACCATGCCGATGTTCGGACGCGCCAGACCGAGCACATCGAGCGCACGCCACACGGCGGGCAGGCTGGCGACGGGCACCCAGGGCAGCAGCAGGTTCTGTTCGTGCGTCACCCGCAGCTCGCCGGCGCTGTGCGCCTGCGCCAGCGACGCGATGGCGTCCATCTCGTCGGCGGTGGCGTCGCCCGGCGCCACGCCCGGGCGCTTCAGAGAGACCGACACGGCACGGTGGCCGGCCAGGCGATGGGCATGGGTGTTGCGGCGGATCCAGGCGCCGAAGCGCGGCAGGTCTCCGGGCAGCAGGTCGGCGGCGCTCGACTGCCCGGCGAGCAGTTCGTCCAGCGTGGGGGCCTGCGGATCGGCCCGTACCGGGTCGGGAAAATAGGCGCGCATCGCGGCGATCGCCGGCGCGGGAAGCGTCGACAGGCTGGCTCGGCCGGTCACGGCCCAGTCCGCCGCGACCTGACGGGTGTATTCCTCGATGCCCAGCTCGCGCACCAGGATCTTGATGCGAGCCTTGAACTTGTTGTCACGCCGGCCGTACAGGTTGTAGACGCGCAGCATCGAGTCGAGATAGCTCAGCAGGTGGCGTTCGGGCAGCCATTCGCGGATCCGCTGGCCGATCACCGGCGTGCGTCCCATGCCGCCGCCGACGTACACCTCGAAGCCGACTTCGCCTTGCGCGTCGCGCCGGATGTTGATGCCGATGTCGTGGGCCTTGACCACCGCTCGGTCGGTCGTGGCGCCGGACAGCGCGATCTTGAACTTGCGGGGCAGTGCGGCGAATTCCGGGTGGAAGGTCGACCACTGGCGGATCAGCTCGGCATACGGGCGCGGGTCGACCTGTTCGTCACCGGCCACACCGGCCAGATGGTCGATGGTGGTGTTGCGCACGCAGTTGCCCGAGGTCTGGATCGCGTGCATCTGCACCGTCGCCAGCTCCGCCAGGATGTCCGGCACGCGGGCCAGCTCGGGCCAGTTGAACTGGATGTTCTGGCGCGTGCTGAAGTGGCCATAGCCGCGGTCGTACACACGGGCGATGTGCGCCAGCTTGCGCAGCTGCCGCGACGACAGCTCGCCATAGGGGATGGCCACGCGCAGCATCGGCGCATGACGCTGGATGTACAGACCGTTCTGCAGCCGGATCGAGCGGAAGTCCTCTTCGGACAGCTCGCCGCTCAGAAAGCGCGCGGTCTGATCACGGAACTGCGCGACGCGTTCGTCGACGAGTTGCTGATCGATAGGGTCGTATCGGTACATGGTTGAACGTCGGCAGCACACGCCGTCGGCAAGGGGAAGTGCGCGACCTTATCGCTCCCCTGTGCCGCTTCCAACGACATATGCGCTGGGTCAACCAAAGCGAAAGTCATATGGGCGCCGCTGATGCAGGCGCGCCATCGGCAGGGCGCGCCCGGCGGGTCCGCCAGTTGCGCCGCCATCTCTGCCCTGCGCGGGACAGTGCCCGGCTAGTCGCGGATCTGCAGCACCATCTCCACCTCGACCGCGATCTGATTGGGCAGCGACACCATGCCCACGGCCGAGCGCGCGCCCCGGCCGCGCTCCTCGCCCAGCAGTTCGACGAAGAGATCCGAGAAGCCGTTGATCACTTTGGGCATCTCGTTGAATTCCGGCGGGCAGTTCACCATCCCCAGCACCTTCACCACGCGCTCGATGCGGTCAATCGAGCCGAGCACCGAGCCGATGTTGGCCAGCATGTTCAGCGCCACGAGACGGGCCGCGTCATAACCCTGCTGCACGGTGAGGTCGCCGCCGACCTTGCCGCAGACGGACTTGCCGTCGGGCTGGCGCGGACCGATGCCGGACATGAACAGCAGATTGCCCACGGCCACGCCGGCGACGTAGTTGCCGATGGGCTTGGGGACCGGCGGCAGAGTCAGGTTGAGGGATTGGAGGCGCTGGGTGTGGGTCATGGGGCGGTCCTTGAGTGGAGTGCGGGTCGGGCGCCGAACCGGGTCGGCGTCAGGGCATTGTCCCCGGTTTGGTGTCCATCCGGTTTCACGTCCATTCGTTTGGCATCCGCTCGTTTGGCATGCGAGCACCCAGCGCTGATACTGTCTCGATCCGGTCCATGAACCCCAGGAGCACTGCGTGAACGTCACCGACGAACTCATCGAGATGAACGGCTTGCGGTTTCACTATCGCGACTGGGCGCCCCAGCGCCCGGGTCTGCCCGATCTGCTGCTGCTGCACGGCTACACCGGCCATGCCAGGTCCTGGGATACGTTTGCCGCCCGGATGACCGACCGGTATCGGGTTCTGGCGCTCGATCAGCGCGGCCACGGCGAATCGGGCTGGGCCCCGCCTGACCGCTACGGCACGGACGACATGGTGGAGGACCTGCGCGCCTTCGTGGCTGCCTTGCGGCTGCGCTCGTTCGCGCTGCTCGGGCTTTCGATGGGCGGCGTGGTTTCGTTCCGATACGCCGGCGCGCAGCCTGCCGAACTGTCGCGCCTGGTGATCGTCGACATCGCGCCGCGCCTCGAGTCGGGCGGCCTGCAGCGCATCCAGACCGGCGCCCAGTCCAGGGACCGGTTCGCCAGTCGCGAAGAGGCATTCAGCGCGGCCCGGGCGGGCAATCCGATCGCGCCCGAGAACGAACTGCGTCACCGGGTGTTCAACAATCTGATGCGCCTGGCCGATGGCCAATGGACCTTCCGCTACGACCGCGCGCTGCGCGATCCGGCCGTGCCCAGGCAGCGCCTGTCCGAGGAGGTCGGCTGGCAGTCGGTGGCCGCGATCAAGGTGCCGACCCTGATCGTGCGCGGCGGGCAGAGCGATCTGCTGTCGCCCGAAATCGCGCAGCGCATGCAGAGCTCGATTGCCGGATCGCAGCTTGTCGATGTGCCCAAGGCCGGACACTCGGTGCCGCTGGACAATCCCGAAGGCTTCGCGACTGCGGTTCGGGGCTTTCTGACGTGAACGGTGTCCACGCAACGCGCCTTGTCGGCGCGTCGTACGATCACGCCTCTTCTTCATAGTCGGGACGACCCATGGACCTCTCCCCCTTTCCTCGCCGCCGCTACACCCTTGCGCCCACCCCGCTCGAGTTCATGCCCAATTTCACCCGGGCGCTGGGTGGTCCGAAGGTCTGGATCAAGCGCGACGACATGCTGGGCCTGGCGCCCGGCGGCAACAAGACCCGCAAGCTCGAGTTCCTGATGGCCGACGCGCTCGCCCAGGGTGCGGACACGCTGGTCACCTGCGGCGCGCCCCAGTCCAACCATTGCCGCATCACGCTGGCCGCGGCCGTCAGGGAGGGCCTGAAGTGCCGCTTCGTCATCGAGGAGCGGGTGCCCGGCAGCTACCGGCCTGATGCCGGCGGCAACAACTTCCTGTTCCGGCTGATGGGCGTCGAGGCGATCACCGTCGTTCCCGCCGGCACCAACATGCGCGAGGCCATGCAGGCGGTCGCCGATGAACTGATCGGCGCGGGACGCAAGCCCTACATCATCCCCGGTGGCGGCTCGAATGCGCTCGGCGGGCTCGGCTACGTGGCCTGCGCGCAGGAGCTGCAGCAGCAGTTCTTCGAGCAGGGCGTGCGCATCGACCGCGTGGTGGTCGGCTCGGGAAGTTCGGGAACCCACGGCGGGCTGCTGACCGGCTTCCTGGGCAACCGCATCGACATTCCGATTGTCGGCATCGGTGTCAGCCGCGATCCGGCCGACCAGGACCCGC
>DAONCJ010000007.1:0-23008 GCA_035401985.1 Burkholderiaceae bacterium
TTCGCCGTGCCAGACATGCAGACCGGTGCCCTTCGGGTACATCGCCCAGCTGGCCAGCATGTCGGCCAGGGGAATGACCGCATCGCGGTCGCCCGCCGCCAGCAGCACGGGCATCGGCAGCGTCTTGACCCGATCGCCCAGGCGCAGCTGCTTCATCGAGCGCATCGAACCGCGCAGGCGGCGCTCGGGCGCCGCTGCGGTGTCCTGATTCAGCAGACGCAGCTGCTCGGGGTCGAAGCCGGCGCCGCGTGCATCGAGGCCATCGCCACCGGCCCCGCGGGCCAGCTGCTCGCGGCGCGCCGCCATTCGCTGGTCGAGGAAGGCTTCGAGCTTTGCCGGCTCCATGAGCTCGCAATGCGGGCTGGCCGGATCGAGCAGCACCAGACCGCTCACCAGCTCGGGATGGTCGACCGCGAACTGCGCCACCGTGGCGCCGCCCATCGAGTGACCGACCAGCGTGAACCGCCGCAGGCCGAGCTGGGTGACCAGCTCGAATGCATCGGAGGCGAACTTCTGGATCGTGAAGTCGCCTTCGTGCGGCGGCGCGTCCGACGCCCCGGCGCCGCGGTTGTTGATCGCGATCGACCGGTACTGGTGCACCGGCAGGGCCTGCTGCACGCCGTGCCAGACCCGTGCCGAGGCCTGGAAGCCATGGATGAAGACCACCACGTTCGGGCCTTCGCCACGCTCGAAGTACTCGAGGCTGACCTCTGACAGGCGGGCAATGCCCATGTCAGGCCACCATGCGATCGAGACGCTGGCGGATCAGCGCCTCGGCCTCGGTGACGATCCGCGAGATCAGCTGCGCGCAGGTCGGGATGTCGTTGATCAGGCCCTGCACCATGCCGGCCGACCAGATGCCGTGATCGGGATCGCCGAATTCGTAGACGCCCTTGCCGCGCTGGCCGGCCACCAGGTGACGCAGGTCGTCGATCGTGGCGTTGCCCTTGCGCTCGATGGCCACGACTTCCTTGCTGATCGCATTGCTGGCGACCCGCGACGTGTTGTGCAGCGTGCGGAAGATCAGCTCGGTGGCGCGCTCGTCGTTGGCGACGATCTGCTCCTTGATGCGCTGATGGATCGGGCTCTCGACCGTGCACATGAAGCGCGTGCCCATGTTGATGCCCTCGGCGCCCAGCGCCAGTGCGGCCACCAGGCCGCGCGCATCTCCGAAGCCGCCCGAGGCGATCATCGGAATCTTGACCTTGTCGGCGGCAGCGGGGATCAGGATCAGGCCGGGGATGTCGTCCTCCCCGGGGTGGCCGGCGCACTCGAACCCGTCGATGGAGATCGCATCGGCACCGATCCGCTCGGCCTTCAGCGCATGGCGCACCGCGGTGCACTTGTGGATCACCTTCACGCCGTGCTTTTTCAGTTCGCTGATGTGTTCCTGCGGGTTGTTGCCGGCCGTCTCGACGATGCGCACGCCCGAATCGACGATGGCGTCGCGGTACTCGGCGTACGGCGGGGGCTTCAACGCGGGAAGGATCGTGAGGTTCACGCCAAAGGGCTTGTCGGTCAGGTCGCGACAGCGCTTGATTTCGCGGCGCAGGTCTTCAGGGGTCGGCTGCGTCAGCGCGGTGATGAAACCCAGGCCACCGGCGTTGGCCACAGCGGCGACCAGTTCGGCCCGGCCGACCCACTGCATGCCACCCTGCACGATCGGATGCTCGATACCGAACATTTCGGTGAATCTGGTCTTCATCTGCGGCTCCCTGTCCATGTGTCGCGCCCACGCGGGCGCCCGAGGGACAAGCCTAACCGAAGGAAGCGGCAGCAGCGATCGCGGGCAGGAGGCGGCGTTTCGTCTTGCGCGCGATCGGCAGTAAGAACGGTCAGTGCAGGGCGACTGGGTTTTGCATCAGGCCGTCGAAGCGACTGAGAAAGTCGTCGACCTCTTCAACCGTCGGCTCGCTGGCGATCAGTTCGCTGACGTCGTCGCGAAAAAGGTTGGCCAGCGAACCGCCCAGGAAGATCTCCTTGCGCGACAGCTTGTCCATGATCTCGTAGCCGCCGAAGACTCCTTGGGCGTCCTTGAACTCGACCACGCAGTAGTTGGGGCTGTTGTAGATCATGTGCATGAGGATCCTCGCAAGGTGAGTCGTTTCGGGAGCCGGTTCCGCCGGGGACGTGGGTCCGGTGCGGGTGAGTTACAAAGGTGGTGTCGGCAGGCGCCGATTCAAGTGCTGGGGTTTCCGACCGGAGGAAAGCCCGATCCGATGGTCGCCCCCAGGAATGGCGTTTCGCTCTTCAGTCGCCACCTTAGACCCGTCCTGACGATGGCGGGTGCCGGGTTGAACGGTTTACGGCGCTGGCCTACACGCCCCGCGGCGCGCGCCGACGCGCTGAGACGGCCTTGGTGCAATCTTCAGCCCCGCGGGCTACCCGCGGGCCACGTCCCAGTGCCGATCGACTTCCGCCAGGTCGATCGGCACATCGGCTCGCAACCGATACTCGATGCGCGATTCGCGTCGGGACGCAGTGGGCGCCCATGGCGCTAGCACGCCGTTGTCGCGCCAGGCATACCAGTCCCGCCGCGTGCGGATGACCGCCCGCACTTGCGCCACTGCCGGATGTGCGGCCAGCGCGCGCAGCGCCGCCTCGGCGCGAAGCCGATCGAACAGGACAGCGGCGGGCCAGACGCGCCGTTGCCGAAGGTCCGCGCTGCCTGTCGGCGGCGGCTCGGCCAGCCAGCGCCAGCGCTCGGGCGCAGCCAAGGCATCGAGCCGCGAGCGCAGCTCGGACCAGTCCACCCCGGCGGGCGGCGCGACCATCAGCGCAGGATCGGCGCCAGCATCCACGGAAGTGAGCGCTCGCAGAAGAACATCGTCCGGGCCGGCGGCCGAGGCGGATTCCACGAGCAGCACATCAGAGGCGCCGTGCTGCGCGGGCGTGCACGGCCCCGCGACCATGGCGACAATCTCGACCCTCGCAAGGTGAGCCGCCAGCGGGCCCGACCAGAGCGCGTCGGCGATCTGGCCGGGGTCGGCGCTCGGAGCCAGTTCGATAAACAGCCGCTCGACGGCCCCTCGGCGCAGCACTCTGGCGATGGCCAGCGCGAATGCCGAGGCCGCCACGCAGCAGGCGCAGCCTCCGGCGAAATCGCTGACATCGATCTGCGGCGGCAGAACGACCGGCACAGCATCGCCTGTGCGGATCAGAGCCCAGCGCTCATCGCTCGGGCGCGCGTCTGACCAGCGCTGCATCGAACGGGCCATCAGCGCCGGTGCCCCCGCCATCAGCATCACCCACGTGGCCGGCCGCACGGCAGGCAACGGCCCGAGCAGGGGGCCGCCGCGGGGGTTAGGGCTCACTTGCGCCAGAAGGCCGGGATGAACAGCACGAACACTGTCAGCAGCTCGAGCCGGCCGGCCAGCATCGCGAAGACGCACAACCAGGTCTGAAAGTCGGTGAGCACCTGATAGTTGTCCGCCGGACCCAGCAGGTTGAGTCCTGGCCCCGTGTTGTTCAGGCAGGCCAGCACTCCCGAGACCGAGGAGACGAAGTCGAGTCCCGTGGCCATCATCAGAAAAGTGAGCAGCACCAGCGTCAGGCCCCACAACAGCATGTAGCCCATCACGGCCAGCACGACCTTGTTGTCGATGATCTGACCGCCGATCTGCAGCGGCCTGACGGCCCGCGGATGAACCATGCGGACCAGCTCATTGCCAGCCTGACGAAGCAGGATCAGCACACGGATCATCTTCACGCCGCCACCGGTCGATCCAGCCGACGAGCCGACCGTGCACAACAGCAGCATCCACATCGGCGCGAAGATCGGCCACTTGTTGAAGTCATCGCTCGCATAACCGCTGGAGGTCGCAATGGACACGGTGTTGAAGGCCGCGTGGCGAAGCGACGTGATGAAATCGGGGTAGGTTCCCTGCCAGGCAAGGAAGCCGGCGAGCATCAATGCGCTGCCCGCTATCAGCGACCAGACGGCGAACACTTCGGGATCGCGCAGGTACACCCGCAGCGAGCGCTGGCGCAGCGCGATGAAGTGCGTGGTGAAGTTCAGCACCGCGATCATCATGAAGATCATCAGCACGCCTTCGATGACCGGCGAATTGAAACTGGCCACACTGGCATCGCGCGTCGAGAACCCGCCCAGCGCCATCGACGAAAAGGCGTGGCAAACGGCGTCGAGCCAGCTCATGCCGGCCCACTTGAGCATCAGGATGCAGATGACCGTGATGCTGGCATACAGCAGCCACAGATACTTGGCCGTCTGCGTGATGCGCGGCGTGAGCTTGGTCTCCTTGATCGGACCCGGGGTCTCGGCCTTGTAGAGCTGCATGCCGCCCACGCCCAGCATCGGCAGGATCGCCACCGCCAGCACGATGATGCCCATGCCGCCATACCAGTTCAGCGCATGACGCCAGATGTTCAGCGACTGCGGCAGATTGTCGAGACCGACGAGCACCGTGGCGCCGGTGGTGGTGAGCCCCGACATCGTCTCGAAGAACGCATCGGTGAAGGTTAGGCCCGGGATCTCGAGCAGCAGCGGCACCGTCGCCACCCCCGCCATCGATATCCATCCGAGCACGACCAGCAGCACCCCGTCGCGCGGCTGCAGTTCGCGCCGGTGACGCCGGCTTGCGCCCCACAGCAGCGTGCCCACCGACAGCGTGGCGACACCCGACAGGAAGAAGCTGCGATGGGTGCCATCCGAGACCCCGAGGGACCACAGCAAGGGCAGCAGATAGGTGGTCGAGAACACCATCAGGAGGCCGCCCAGGACATGGGCGATGGACAACATCTGGTGCATGTCGGGGCTGCGGGCGCCTGGGAGGGTCGGCACCGGATCGGAGGAAAGCGAATTCTACTCGCAGGCCTGTCGGCCGAACGGGCGAACAGGCAGGCCGGATGCCCCGTCCTCGCCGCGCGTCGCCAGCGTGCGGCGAACGAGCGCGCCGGGAGTTGCGACGTCCGCTGTCAGCGGCCCATCGGTATCGGCAGCGTTTCGATCAGGCCCATCTGACGCAGCATGTCGAGCGCGTCATCGAGGCCGCGATAGCGGGCCAGCCCCCGTCGCATGTCGGCAACGCTGGCCTTGCCATCGACCAGCATCAGCAGCACCCGCAGACGTCGGGGCAGCGACGAATAGCGATCCGCCGCTTCGAGCCGCCCCATATGGCTGCGCAGGAAGACGTCGTCATCGCGCAACGGCCGATAGTCAGCATGCACCCCGAACCGGCGCATCACGGTCTGAAACGAGGTCTCGACGGAGGGGTTCATGGTCAGCGGCTCGCCAGTGGAAGGGTATCGAAACGCCCTGGAGGACCCGGGGAATCTCCGGATTGATTTCTGTCCGACAGAGCTCCAGCCTACCCGACCGGCGGCTTGTGACGCGTGATCTAATTCACGCGGCACGTGGCCGCCGCAAGACAGGTATTCTCACGCCCGGTGCTGATATGAAGAGCCCTGCCGCGCCCCAGCGTGGGCCGTCCGGGCGACAACAACCCGTCCTGATTGGTGGACCATCGTGCTGCTTGGTTTCGTGATCCTGTACTGGATCGTCTCGGTGGTGATAGGCCTGGTGGCCGCGATGTGGGTCAAGAACACCGCCGACTTCGCGGTCGCCGGCCGTTCGATGCCGATGATGGTCGTCACCGCCACGGTCTTCGCCACCTGGTTCGGCTCCGAGACCGTGCTGGGCATCCCCGCCACGTTTCTGAAGGAAGGCCTGCATGGCGTGGTGGCCGACCCGTTCGGCTCATCACTGTGCCTGGTGCTGGTCGGCCTCTTCTTTGCGATGCCGCTGTATCGGCGCAAGCTGCTCACCATCGGCGACTACTTCCGCGAACGTTACAACCGGTCAGTCGAGGTGGTGCTGAGCCTGTGCATCGTGGTGTCGTACCTGGGCTGGGTCGGTGCGCAGATGAAGGCGCTCGGCCTGGTGTTCAACGTGGTCTCCGACGGCCAGATCACGCAGACCGTCGGCATGCTGATCGGCGCGGCAAGCATCCTGATCTACACGCTGTTCGGCGGCATGGTGTCGGTGGCGATCACCGACCTGGTGCAGATGGTCGTCATCGTGGCGGGCATGCTGTACATCGGCGCCGAAGTGAGCGGCCAGGTCGGTGGCGTGCAGGCCGTGGTCGATCATGCGGCCGCCGCCGGCAAGCTCGACTTCTGGCCGCGGGCCAATGTCGTCGAGATTCTGGGGTTCTTCGCCGCGTGGATCACGATGATGCTGGGCTCGATCCCGCAACAGGACGTGTTCCAGCGGGTCATGTCGTCCAAAACGGCGCGCATCGCCGGCGCGGCATCGGTGCTGGGCGGCGTGCTCTATTTCATCTTCGCCTTCATTCCGATCTTCCTGGCGTACAGCGCCACGTTGGTCGATCCGGCGCTGGTGCAGCGGCTGCTGGGCACCGACCCGCAGCTCATCCTGCCCAGCTTCATCATCGCGCATGCGCCGCTCGCCGCGCAGATCCTGTTCTTCGGCGCGCTGCTGTCGGCGATCAAGAGCTGCGCGAGCGCCACGCTGCTGGCGCCTTCGGTGACCTTCGCCGAAAACATCATGAAGCCGCTGTTCCCCGGCATCAGCGACCGCCGCTTCCTGCGCCTGATGCGGATCGTCGTGCTGTGCTTCACCGCGATCGTGCTGGTCTACGCGCTGAACACCGAGGCGAGCATCTTCAAGATGGTCGAGAACGCGTACAAGGTGACGCTGGTGTCGGCCTTCGTGCCGCTCACCGCAGGGCTCTACTGGAAACGGGCCAGCTCCGCGGGTGGCATGGCGGCCATGTTCGGCGGGCTGTTCACCTGGCTGTGGATGGAAGCATTCGCTTCCGGCGGACCGGTGCCGCCGCAGCTGGCGGGCCTGATGGCCAGCATCGCCGGCATGGTGATCGGTTCCTACTGGCCGCGGCGGCGGAATCAGCCGCATGGGGCGGGTCACGCGGGTCACGCCGGGCACCCCGGCACGCGGACCGCTGCTCACCCGAACCACCCGACGTAGCGGCGGGGCGCCGCGCAGGCGTGGATCAGGGGCCGGGGCGGCAGTGGCTCATGGTCGTGGTCAGAAGAACCCGACCCCGACCTGGAACAGTTTCTCGACCTTGGAGATCGTGCGCTTGTTCGTGACGAAGACGATCACATGGTCCTCGGCATGGATGACTGTGTCGTGATGCGCCATGATCACCTGCCCTTCGCCATTGCGCCCGCCTCGAACGATCGCACCGATGGTGGCGCCCTTGGGCAGATCGATCTCCTCGATCCGTCGGCCGACGACCTTCGACGATTTGGCATCGCCATGGGCGATAGCCTCGAGGGCTTCGGCAGCGCCACGGCGCAGCGAATGCACGGCGACCATGTCGCCTCGGCGCACATGAGTGAGCAGTTCACCGATCGTGGTCTGGGCGGGCACGATCGCGATGTCGATGCGGCTGCCCTGCATCAGCTCGGCGTAGGCGCGCCGGTTGATCAGCGCGATCACCCGCCGTGCGCCCATCCGCTTGGCCATCATGCACGACATGATGTTGTTCTCGTCGTCGTTGGTCAGCGCGACGAACAGGTCCATGTCGCCGACACTCTCGTCCGAGAGCAGATCCTCATCGGTCGAGTCGCCGTTCAGCACCAGTGTCGAAGAGGGAAGCTGGCTGGCCAGATACTCGCAGCGCAGCGCATTGGCCTCGATCAGCTTCACCTGGTAGCTCGTGCCCAGTGCGCGCGCCAGGCGCAGGCCGATGTTGCCGCCGCCGGCGATCATGATCCGGCGCACCGCCTTGTCCATCCGTCGCAGGTCGGACAGTGCGGTGCGGATGTGCTCGGAGGCCGCCAGCAGGAACACCTCGTCGCCCGGCTCGATCAGCGTGTCGCCGTCCGGCATGATCGCGCTGTCGTTGCGGAACACCGCCACCACCCGCATGTCGATCTTGGGGTGCGCCTTGCGCAGGTCGCGGATCGGGTGCTCGACCAGCGGTCCGCCGGCATAGGCGCGCACCGCGATCAGGCTGGCGCGCCCGCCGGCGAACTCGAGCACCTGCAGCGCCTCGGGGAACTGAATCAGCTTGATCACGTAGTCGCACACCGTCTGCTCGGGGCAGATCAGGTGATCGACATGGAAACCGCCTTCGCCGGTGATCTCCGGATGGTCCTGGAATTCAGGCGCGCGGATCCGGGCGATGCGCGTGGGCACGTTGAACAGACGCGCGGCCAGCTGACAGGCGACGAGATTGGTTTCATCGCGCGCCGCGGTGGCGATCAGCATGTCGGCGTCATGCGCGCCCGCCTGCTCGAGCACTGTCGGATGGGTGCCGTTGCCCGGCACCGTGCGCAGATCGAATCGGTCCTGCAGTTCGCGCAGGTTGAGCACATCGGTGTCGACCACCGTGATGTCGTTCTCTTCGGAGACCAGCGCCTCGGCCACCGACGCGCCGACACGGCCGGCGCCGAGAATGATGATCTTCACACCTGCTGATTCTTGCGGTACGCGCCGCGTGACAGATCGATGCCCAGCTGCTTGAGCTTGCGGTACAGGTGGGTGCGCTCGAGGCCGGTTTTTTCGGCGACCCGCGTCATGCTGCCGTGCTCGCGCGACAGGTGGTGTTCGAAGTAAGCCCGCTCGAATGCGTCGCGCGCCTCGCGCAGCGGCAGGTCGATCGGCAGGTCGCGCATGGCCACGGTGGCCCCGGCCGGCGGCGCCGGCGGATGCGGATGGACATGGGCGGCATAGCCGGGCGCATGCCCGACCGCGAACTCGCCGCCAACCTCGTGTGAAACAACCGGTCGGACCATCAGCGGCGCGACCGCAGTACCGCCCCCCACGCCGGGCACGCCATGCACAACGACCGGCGCGGGCCTCGGCACGTGAGCCTTGCCGCGCGCCAGCCCCTGCTCGACCGCCTTCAGGAGCTTCTGCAGCGCGATCGGCTTCTCGAGGAAGTCGAGGGCGCCGATGCGCGTGGCCTCGACGGCCGTATCGATCGTGGCATGTCCCGACATCATGATGACCGGCATGGTGAGCTTGCCGTTGGCCGCCCATTCCTTGAGCAGCGTCACCCCGTCGGTGTCGGGCATCCAGATGTCGAGCAGCACCAGATCCAACGGATTTTCGTCGCGCACTTTTCGAGCCTGCTGCGCACTGTCGGCAAGCAGGACCGAGTGGCCTTCGTCGCCGAGAATTTCGGACAACAGCTCGCGGATGCCGATCTCATCATCCACCACCAGAATTTCGGCCATATTCCCCGTCGCGCAACGCCGCTTCATCAAACCCCGGATTCTCCACGCTTTTCGGCAGTTTGGTAAATAGGATCGCCACCTGAGCCCCGGCAACCCGGCCGGAATCGTCCTGCCAGTTCGTGATATCGAGTCGCGCGCCGTGTTCGTCGATGATCTTCTTGACGATCGCCAGGCCCAGTCCGGTGCCGCGGGGCTTGCTGGTCACGTACGGTTCGAAGGCGCGGCCCAGCATGCCCGGCGCAAAACCGCTGCCGTGATCGCGCACGATGACGCGCACCGCGGCGCGACCATCGGCCAGCGCCACCCGCTCGCTGACCACGTCGACCACCATCCGTTCGGGATCGCCGGCCTCGCCGCCCTGCGCGGCCACGCCGGCGTCGCGCAGCGCACCCTTGCCGCCCGCTTCCTGCGCGTTCTTCAGCAGGTTGTGGAAGACCTGGCGCAGCTGGGTCGCGTCGCCCATCACCAGCGGCGCGTCGCTGGCCAGGCGTGCACGGATCGCGCCCTGAGGATCGCCAGCGGCATAGAGCCGAAGCACGTCCTCGATCAGATCGTTGATCTGGAGCGCCTGCAGCTGCGCTGCGGGCAGACGGGCGTAGTCGCGGAACTCGTCGACCATGGTCTTCAGGGCCTGCACCTGGTTGACGATCGTCTGCGTATTCTTGACCAGCATCTCGGCATCGGCCGGCGGCAGCTTGTCGCGCAGCTTGAAGGCCATGCGTTCGGCGGCAAGCTGGATCGGCGTCAGCGGGTTCTTGATCTCATGGGCCAGGCGGCGCGCCACTTCGGTCCAGGCCAGGGCGCGCTGGGCGGACACCACTTCGCTGATGTCGTCGAAGACGATCACGTAGCCGACCCGTCGCTCGGGCAGGATCGATCCGCGCGCCAGCAGCGTCTGGTCGGCCGGGCGGCTGGGGTCGGGCGCGGGGCCCGCGCCGCTGCCGTCGGCACTTTGCTGCTCGCGACTGCGACCCAGCACGAACTGGCGCTGCCAGCTGGCTGAACCGGCGGCCGCCTGTTCATTGAAGGCAGCGCGAATCTCATCGGCCAACAGGCCCACCCCCGGCAGCTCGGCCAGCGGGGTGCCCAGATGCTTCTCGAGGCTGGCACCGAGGATCCGGTCGGCACCGGGGTTGGCCAGCGTCAGGCACAGATCGGAATCGAGCACCATCACGCCGGCATCGAGGTTGGCCAGCACGCTCTCGAGCCGTGCGTTGACGCGCTCGAGCTCACGCTGGTTGCGATCGACCAGCGAGCGGGCCTCCTGCAACTGGCGCGTCATTGCGTTGAACGAGCGGGTCAGCACGCCGAGCTCATCGCGGCCGGTGTAGTCCTTGACCTGGCGGAAGTCGCCTTCGGCCACCGATCGTGTCGCCGCTGCCAGTTCGGACAGCGGCCCGGTCAGCCAGCCGGCCAGCAGAAACGCCCCGGCCACTGCGGCAAAGACGGTCAGCAGGAAGGTGAGGGTCAGGGTGATCCGGAAAATGCGCTTGAGACCCTCGCGGGACAACGACAGCTGCTGGAAGTCGCGAAACCCCTGCTGGACAGCCTCCGCGTTCTCGGCCAGCACCGTCGGCACGGTCTGGACCAGCTGCAGATAGCGGCTGTTGTCGATTCGCTGGCCGTCCATCGAGACCATCACGATTACCCGCAGCTTCAGGGCCCGGTCGGAGGATCCCGGCTCGCCACCCTCGACCCGGGCGAACTGGCGGGTGAGCCGCGCCTGACGCAGCGCATCTGCGGGCGGCAGATCCGGCACGAGCCGCGCGAACTGGCCGCCGCTGGCGGTGATGATCCGGCCGTTGCCCGCCAGCACCAGCGCCTCCTGGACCCCGGACTGCTCGCGCAGCCGGCTGAGCGCCTGTGGCCATCCCACTGCCGGTGTTTCGGCCAGTTCGGCGGCCATCACCCGCGACTTCTGCGTGAGGTCGGTGAGCATCGAATCCAGCGAGGCACGCGCCAGTGTCAGCCCGGATTCGAGCGCACGCTCCAGCGGCACGTCGAACCAGGACTCGATCGAACGGCCGACGAACTGGACCGCGACGAAGAACACCAGCGCCACCGGCACCACCGTCATCAGCACGAATGAGCCTGCCATCCGTGCCATCAGCCGTGTGCCGAAGAGCCCGCGCCGATAGCGGGTCACCAGTCGGCGCAGCAGTTCGAGCACCAGCACCAGCAGCATCAGCGCGACGCCGCCCGCCAGGCCCAGCAGCAGCGGATAACGGCCCTCGAACAGCCGCGTGTTGCCGCTGGCCGAGGCGAGCAGCGCAAGCAGGATCACCGCCATCGCCACCGAGGCGATCAGCGCGACCCGCAGCGCACGGGTTATTGCGCGCTTTTCGGTGTCTCGGGATTGAACCGGAAGCGCTTCCATTCGGAACTCAGCGTCCACTCGCGGTTGGTCAGTGCGTTGACCTGGAACGGCTTGGGCAGCTGTGCGGTATCCAGGCGCATGCGCACCTGAAACTCATACGGCGTGCCGTAGCGCACCTGCTCGGGCTCCAGCACCCGCCATCCCCGCACCCGCGACATTGCGGCCATCGCCTCGGGCAGGGTGGGAAAGGTCTGGGCGAAACCCGAAAGGTTCAGACGGTATTGACGGGTCAGCGCGTGATACGACAGCCGGTAAGCGAGGGCGCTGGATTGCACCGACTCGTCGAACCAGTACCAGCGCGGTCGGAACAGATCGAACTCGACCACGAAATAAAGGGTGACGCCACGGTTCACGGCCTCTTCGAGGCGCCCCGGAAGCGGCACGGCGAAATCGGCCGCCAGCATCCAGCCGTCCAGCGTGGGATCGAGGCGAGCGCTCTGGACCTCGATGGCGTCGGCGGCACGCGCCGGGACCGCGGCGGCCGACAGAGCCGCCCAGACCATCGCCATCAGGGCCAGCGCCCGGACAAGGCGGGCAGTCACGGGCGTTTGAGGATCGATGCGTAGAAAAATCCGTCGTGGTCTCGGTGGGGCACCGACTGAGGCAGCAGGTGGCTGATGCGATGGTCCTGCGATTCGCCGTGCCATCTCCAGATGACCGGCTGCCTTTGCGCATCGGCCTGCCGCCCGCAGAAGCGCTCCACCACCTGTTCTCCTTCGGCACGGAAAACCGAGCAGGTAGCGAAAAGCAATGTACCACCCGGCCGGAGGACGCCCCAAAGAGCGGTCAGCATTTCCGACTGCCGGCGCGCCATTGTCGCGATATCGCTACGACGGCGCAGCCAGCGCACATCGGGGTGCCGGCGCACGATGCCCGAGGCCGAACACGGAGCATCCAGCAGGATGCGATCGAAAGGCTTGCCATCCCACCAGTCGGCCGGCCGGGCGGCGTCGCCGTGGCGGACCTCGGCGGTCCGGCCGATGCGCGACAGGGTGTCTCGAACACGCTGAAGACGGGCCGCGTCCGAATCGAGCGCCGTCACGCGGCAGTCCGACAGCTCCAGCAGATGCGCCGTCTTGCCGCCCGGGGCGGCGCAGGCGTCGAGCACCCGTTCGCCATCGCGCGCGCCGAGCAGCGGCGCGGCCAATTGGGCCGCCAGGTCCTGAACGGAGACATCCCCCTGCAGGAAACCGGGCATCTCGCCGACGTCGCAGGGCTCGTCCAGAATGAGCGCCGCCGGGCCGATCTGACGCGCGCCACGGCCCGTGTCGAGCAGCCGCTGCAGGTATTGCCCGGTGGTGCCACGACGCGTGTTGACCCTCAGCGTCATGGGCGGGCGGCGCTGCCCGGCCTGCAGGACAGCCTCCCAGTGGCGCGGGTGGTCCTGTCGCAGCTGATCGATCCACCACTCGGGATGGTTCCAGCGCGCCTGGGGCTCGTTCGCGATGTCGGCAATCAGGGCGTCGCGTTCGCGCAGGAAGCGCCGCATCGTGGCGTTGAGAAAGGCGGCCGCCGGAGCCAGCGCGGCCTCGTCGCGGGCGGCCGACACCAGCTGGTCGACGATCACGGCCTGATGCCGGCGCTGCGGCTCGAGCAGCTCCGACAGGCCGACCAGCTGGAGTGCACCGATGCCCGGCCCGGCCGGGCGGGCGTTCAGACGCGCGGCCAGCGCCTGGACCGTGCCCAGATTGCGCGCGGTGCCATACGCCATGTCGCGGGCAGCCGCGCGCGAAACGCCGGTCAGCCTGTGGTCGGCCGCGGCCTGATCGAGCGACGCGGGCAGAGCGCGTCCCGCCAGAAGCTGCTCGATCGCCGCTGCAGCCGCACGCATCTCGCGTGACAGCGCGGCACGAGGGATCGCGCCGGCTGATGCCGCTGCCGCCGGGGGAGCAGGGGCGGGGGGAACTGCTGCTGAGGCTGGCGCTGGTCCGCCCGCCGAGGGCTGGGCTAGTTCCGCGGCGGAATCTTCAGCCGCCCCCCGGGGCGGACGCGCGGCGGGGTTCAGGCCGACCGCCCGGCCATCGCCATCAGGCGCGCGACCCGTTCCTCGGTCGCCGGATGAGTGGAGAACAGGCCCCGCAGGCCGCCGCCAGACAGCGGATTCATGATCATCATCTGCGCCGTCTCGGGATGCCGCTCGGTGGTCTCCAGCGGCAGCCCCTGGGCGAAGCGATGGATCTTGTCCAGCGCCGAGGCCAGCGCGGCCGGGTCGCCGCTGATCTGGGCGCCGTGCCGATCGGCTTCGAACTCGCGCGCCCGCGAGATCGCCATCTGGATCACCATGCCGGCGATCGGAGCGAGGATTGCCAGCAGCAGCCCGGAGATCGGGTTGGCCGGCCGGCCCTCGCTGTCCCGTCCGCCGAACAGCATGGCGAAGTTGGCCAGTGCGGAAATCGCACCGGCCATGGTGGCCGAGATGGTGGAGATGAGGATGTCGCGGTTCTTCACGTGAGCCAGCTCATGCGCCATCACGCCGCGCAATTCGCGGGCCGACAGCACCCGCAGGATGCCGGTGGTGGCCGCCACCGCGGCGTTTTCGGGGTTGCGCCCCGTCGCAAAGGCGTTCGGTGCGTCTTCCTGAATGAGATAGACGCGCGGCATCGGCAGCCCGGCTTTGCCGGCCAGTTCGCGCACCATGTTGTAGAACTGCGGCGCGGTGGTCTCGTCGACCTCCTGCGCGTTGTACATCTTCAGCACCATCTTGTCCGAGAACCAGTAGGCGAAGAAGTTGGACACCACCGCAAAGCCGAGCGCGGCCAGCATGCCGGCCTTGCCGCCCATGGCCGCACCCACCACGCCGAACAGGGCGGTGATGGCGGCCATCAACATCGCAGTTTTCATCCAGTTGAACACGGCAGACAACTCCTTGGAGTGGGATCAGGGATCCAGGCGCACTGTAAATGGGGTTCGACTGAGTCGGGCACAAGGCCACCTCATTTCATGGTCGTCGGAAAACGCGTCGATGCATTCAGACCGCCTGTCAGGGCTTGGCGACGAGCTCGAAGCGCGCGCCCGAGGCCAGCGGCGCGGCGCGCAGCCAGTCGGTGACCGCGAGCCGGCGCCCGCCGGCGCGCTGGACTTCGAGCAGTTCGATCACCCCGTCCCCGCACACCACCCGCAGCCCGTCCGCCGGGCCGGTCAGGATGCTGCCAGGCGCCGCGCCGGCGGGTGCGGCGCCGTCGGACAACATTGCCCGCCAGATCTTGAGCTGCTCGACCGGGGCCGGCGACTGGCCCGATTCGCCGCCCCCTGCGCACAGGCTGCCCGTGCAGCCGGGAAACGGGTCGAAGGCGCGGATGCGGTCGACGATCTGGCGCGCTGACGCCGTCCAGTCGATCGGCGATTCGCTCTTCAGGATCTTGTGCGCATACGTCACGCCGGCCTGCGGCTGAGGCACAGCCGGCAGATCGCCTGCGGCCATCCGGGACAGCGCGCGCACGATCAGGGTGGCCCCGAGCGCTGCGAGCCGGTCGTGCAGCCGCGCGGCGTTGTCGTCCGCCTCGATCGCCATCGACTCGTCGAGCAGCATCGGACCGGTGTCCAGCCCCGCATCCATCTGCATGATGGTGATGCCCGTCCGTGCATCCCCCGCCTCGATGGCGCGCTGGATCGGGGCGGCGCCACGCCATCGCGGCAGCAGCGAGGCATGGATGTTCAGGCAGCCGCGCGCCGGCAGGTCGAGGATCGCCTGCGGAAGGATCATGCCGTAAGCCGCAACCACCATCACGTCGGCTCCGACCTCGGCCAGCACCTGGCGTGACGCCTCGTCACGCAGGGTGGTGGGCTGATAGACCCGCAGTCCGTGCTCGAGCGCCAGCGTCTTGACCGGGCTGGGGACGATCTTCTGACCCCGGCCGGCCGGCTTGTCGGCGCGCGTGAGCACCAGCGCCACCTCGTGGCCGGCGGCGATCAGGGCGGCGAGTGCTTCGCTGGCAAAGACCGGCGTACCGGCAAAGATGAGTCGCATGGCGGGGGAGCCGGGGGGAGAGGGCTTGGGGGACAGAACCGGCCGTTGTGCCGGCCGTTGTGCCGGCTGTCGGGCTGGCTGTCGGGCTGGCTGTCGGGCTGGCTGTTGAGCCGGTTGTCGGGCTGCCAGGGTTGGGGCTGCCGGACTGGGGCCGTGGACCTGCAGGTGCCTGTCGCCACGCAGCGCGCGTGGCGGCGACGGCGCGCGCTCAGGCCACCTCGCGGTCCTGCTTGAGCAGCTTGGCGCGGATCCGGTGCTGTTTCAGGCGCGAAAGGTACTGGACGAAGACGCGGCCCTTGAGATGGTCCATCTCGTGCTGCACGCAGACCGCCATCAGTCCCTCCGCATCGAGCTCGAACTCCTTGCCGTGCTCGTCGCGGGCACGAACCCGCACGCGCTCGGGCCGCTCGACGTTCTCGTAGAAGCCGGGCACCGACAGGCATCCTTCTTCGCCGAGCGTTCGTTCATTGCTGGCACTGACGAGCTCGGGATTGATGAAGACCTTGAGCTGGTCCTTGGTCTCGGAGATGTCGATGACGATGACGCGGACATGGACGTCGACCTGCGTGGCAGCCAGCCCGATGCCCGGCGCGGCGTACATGGTTTCGGCCATGTCGCTGACCAGACGACGCAGGGCGTCGTCGAACACTTCGACCGGTTTGGCGACGGTGTGCAGCCGCGGGTCGGGGAATTTGAGGATCGGCAGGACGGCCATCGGATTATATCTACCGTTGATTCCGGTTAAAGCTTGCGGGATCAAGGGATTAGCGGCAAAATTTAAGACAAAATCTGCAGAGTCAAGCCCTTGATTTCAAGGGAAATTTTGCGGAATCCCGAGAAACACAAACTCACTCCCGGTGCCGCAAATCCATGATCAATAAGTCTAGCATGCGAGCCCTCGCGCTGGCGCTGTCGCTGGTTGGCGCGCCCGCCTGGGCCCAGTCGCAGACCCCCTCGGATGCGCCCGCACCCGCCGCCGCCGCCGCCCGCCCGGCGAGCACGCCCCCTCTCGAAATTTCACGCGATGCGCCCGACAAGCATGTCGTCGTCCGCGGAGACACACTTTGGGGAATTTCCGGCAAATTCCTCGAAAAACCCTGGCGCTGGCCGGAGATCTGGGAACTCAACCGAGAGCAGATCCGCAACCCGCATCTGATCTATCCGGGCGACATCGTCTATCTGGACACCAGCGGACCGACCCCGCGCCTGCGTCTGGGCAAGGCGGTCGACAGCCCGACCACCCGGGTGGCCGCGGCCCCCGAGGCGGCCAGCAACGATCCGAGCGAGCGCTCGCAACCCCGGGTGCGCTCGCAGCCGCTCGAAGCCGCCGCCATTCCGATGGTTCGTGCGTCCGACATCGAGCCGTTCCTGAACCGTCCGCTCATCGTCGACGAAAAGGGCCTGGACGATCACCCGCGCATTGTCGGCGCCCAGGAAGGGCGTGTTTATCTCGGCCGCGGCGACATCGCCTATGTGCGCGGCCTGAAGGACCAGCAGCAGGCGACCGACTGGTACATCTACCGCTCGGCCAAGCCGCTGCTCGACCCCGACACCCGCAAGCCGATTGCCTATGAGGCGATCTTTCTGGGGGCCGCCAGGCTCGAAAAGCGCGGCGACCCCGCCACGTTCCGGGTGGTCGGCGCAAACGAGGAGATCGGCGAAGGCGATCGTCTGGTGCCGGCCGAGCGCGCCCGTCCGCTGAACTACGTGCCGCGCGCGCCGGAAGGCAAGATGACCGGACGGATCGTGTCGGTCTACCGGGGTGTCTCGCAAGCCGGCCGCAACAGCGTGGTGGCGATGAATCTGGGCACGCAGCAGGGGCTGGCGGTGGGCAATGTGCTCGCCATCAAGGAACGCTCGCGCTCCATCAAGGACCGCGAAACCAAGGAAGGCATCAGCCTTCCGGGTGAGTCGATAGGCCATCTTCTGGTTTTTCGCGTGTTCGATAAGATTGCCTACGGACTGATCGTGGACGCGCACAAGGCGGTCACTGTCGGAGACGACATCGTCAACCCCTAGGAATCCTTCATGCCCGGTGACCCGGACGGGCGCGCCGAGCGCGCGTCCTGGTTGCACATCGCACTCACGCCGGGCATCGGCCCCGTGGCCACGGCCCGTCTGCTGGCCGCCCTGGGCCTTCCCGACGACATCCTTGGCGCCAGCCACGCCGCCCTGTCGGCCCTGCTCGGCCCGGCGCTGGCCACCGGCCTGCTGCAGCACGACGCGCGGCGCGCTGCCGCCATCGCCGCCTCGCTCGACTGGGCCGCGCAGCCCGGCTGCCACCTGCTCACACTGATTGATCCGGCCTACCCCGGCCGCCTGCTTCAAACCGCCGACCCGCCGCCCGTGCTGTGGGCACAAGGCCGCCTCGAACTGCTGGCGGGCCCCGCACTGGCCATCGTGGGCAGCCGATCGGCGACACAAGGCGGCATCGCAACCGCCCACTCCTTCGCGCAGGCCCTGGGCGGGCATGGCATCACCATTGTCAGCGGTCTGGCCCAGGGCATCGACGCGGCGGCCCACCGGGGAGCGCTGGCCACCGCCGGCGCCACCATCGCCGTCCTGGGCACCGGCACCGATCGCGTCTATCCCCGCCAGCAGGCAGCGCTGGCGGGCGCCATTGCGCGCGACGGCCTGCTGCTGAGCGAACTGCCGCCGGGCACCGAACCGCGGCGCGGGGCCTTTCCGCGCCGCAACCGGCTCATTGCCGGTCTGGCGCTGGGCGTCCTGGTGGTGGAGGCGGCCATCCAGAGCGGTTCACTCATTACGGCCCGGCTGGCCGCTGACCTCGGCCGCGAGGTCTTCGCCATGCCGGGCTCCATCCATTCGCCGACCGCCAAGGGGTGCCATCACCTGCTCAAGCAGGGCGCGCGGCTGGTCGAGTCGGTCGCGGACGTGCTTTCCGAACTGGGCCTGGCAACCCCTGGGGCACACCCTCGCAAGCCCCCGTCTTCGGCCGGCCACCTGCCCGAAGACCCGCTGCTGGCAGCGCTCGGCTGGGATCCGGTCGACCCTGAAACGCTGCTGCAGCGGCTGCAGTCCGCCGTCGAAACGCGGCAGCCGGAACCCGGAAACGGCCCCGCCAGCCGGGGCAAAAACACCCCTGAGGGTCGGTGTGGCGCACAATCGCTTCCCGTCGAGGCTGTTGCCGTGCTCGAGCGCCTGGTCAGGCTCGAGCTCTCCGGACGCGTCGAACGATTGCCAGACGGACGGTTCAAGCAACTTCCAAGTGAGCGTACGCTTCCTTGAAAAGCCCCATCGATACACTCAGCCGGCGATCATCCTTCCGATGGTTTCGGCACGAACAGGCAGGACGAAATACCGTGGTGAGCTTGCACAGCCTTGTCAGCGCCTCTTATGATTGGCGCCCTTTTTCGTCGAGCACAGGTCCGAACGGGTTATGGGCAAGTCGCTGATCATTGCCGAAAAGCCATCGGTCGCCGCCGACATCGCCAAGGCGCTTGGCGGCTTCACGCGCACCGGCGAATTCTTCGAGAGCGACGATTACGTCCTGTCGTCGGCCGTCGGCCACCTGGTCGAGATCGCCGCGCCCGAACAGTTCGAGGTCAAGCGAGGCAAGTGGTCGTTCGCTCACCTGCCCGTCATCCCGCCCCATTTCGACGTTCAGCCAATCGCCAAGAACGAAGAGCGGCTGAAGCTGCTTGCCCGGCTGATCCGCCGCAAGGACGTCGACGGCCTGATCAACGCCTGTGACGCCGGGCGCGAGGGCGAACTGATCTTCCGGCTGATCTCGCAATACGCCAAGGCCAAGCAGCCCGTGCGCCGGCTGTGGCTGCAGTCCATGACGCCGGCCTCCATTCGCGACGCCTTCAAGCAGTTGCGCGACGATCAGCAGATGATGCCGCTGGCCGACGCTGCGCGCTGCCGTTCCGAGGCCGACTGGCTGGTCGGCATCAACGGCACCCGGGCCATGACGGCGTTCAACTCGCGCGACGGCGGCTTCTACCTGACCACGGTCGGCCGGGTCCAGACACCGACGCTGGCCATCGTGGTCGACCGCGAAGAACGCATCCGCAAATTCGTCTCACGCGACTACTTCGAGATCCGGGCCAGCTTCCAGGCCAAGGCCGGCGTGTACGAAGGCCGCTGGTTCGATCCTCAGTTCAAGAAGGGCGAGGATGCCGAAGCACGAGCCGAGCGTCTGTGGGAACGGCCATCGGCCGATGCCATCGCGCAGGCCTGCAAGGGCCAGCCCGGCATCGTCAACGAGGAGGCCAAGCCCTCCACCCAGATTGCGCCGCAGCTGTTCGACCTGACGAGCCTGCAGCGAGAGGCCAACGGCCGCTTCGGCTTCTCGGCCAAGACCACGCTGTCGATCGCGCAGGCGCTGTACGAGAAGCACAAGGTGCTGACCTACCCGCGGACCGACGCGCGGGCGCTGCCCGAGGACTACATCGGCACGGTCAAGGAAACCTTGTCGATGCTGCAGGAGCAGAACGCGTTTGCGCCGTTTGCCCGGCAGATCCTCGCCAACGAATGGGTGCGGCCCAACAAGCGGGTGTTCGACAACACCAAGATCAGCGATCACTTCGCGATCATTCCCACCTTGCAGGCCCCGCGCGCGCTGAGCGATGCCGAGCAGCGCATCTACGATCTGGTCGTGCGGCGCTTCCTGTCGGTCTTCTTCCCGGCCGCCGAATACCTGGTCACCACGCGCATCACCGAGGTGCAGCGCTACTTCTTCAAGACCGAGGGCCGGGTGATGGTCAACGCCGGCTGGCTGGCGATCTACAGCCGCTCGGGCGAGGAAGGCGGTGCCGCCGTCGGTGGCGCGGCCAAGTCCGACACCACGCTGGTGCCGGTCGATGCGGGCGAGAAGGTGTTCACTCAGGACACCGAGGTCGTCGCATTGGCCACCCGTCCACCGGCCCGATACAACGAAGGCACGCTGCTGTCCGCCATGGAAGGCGCAGGCAAGCTCATCGAAGACGACGAACTGCGCGAGGCCATGGCCGAGAAGGGCCTTGGCACGCCGGCGACGCGCGCGGCCATCATCGAAGGGCTGATCGCCGAGAACTACCTGCTGCGCGACGGCCGCGACCTGCTGCCCACGACGAAGGCGTTCCAGCTGCTCACGCTGCTGCGCGGCCTGGGCGTCGAAGAGCTCACCATGCCCGAGCTCACCGGCAACTGGGAGTACAAGCTGTCGCAGATGGAGCGCGGCCGCCTGAAGCGCGACGAGTTCATGGACGAAATCGCCGAGGTGACGCGGCGCATCGTCGAGCGCGCCAAGAACTACCAGGCGGACACCGTGCCCGGCGACTACGCCACGCTGGCGGCGCCATGCCCGAAGTGCGGCGCGGTGGTCCAGGAGAACTACAAGCGCTTCGCCTGCACGAAGTGCGACTTCTCGATCAGCAAGATCCCGGGCAGCCGCCAGCTTGATGTGGCCGAGGCCGAGACCCTGCTCACCGAACGCACGCTGGGTCCGCTGCAGGGCTTTCGCAGCCGGCTCGGCCGGCCTTTCGCGGCCATCCTGAAGCTCACCGACGAACACAAGCTTGAATTCGACTTCGGCCAGTCGCGCGACGACGACGACGCCAACGCCGAGCCGATCGATTTTTCAGCCCAGACCTCGCTCGGCGCCTGTCCGAAGTGCGGTAGCAACGTCTACGACCACGGGCTGTCCTACGTCTGCGAAAAATCGGTCGGGCCGGGCCGAAGCTGCGACTTCAGAAGCGGCAAGATCATCCTGCAGCAGGAAATCGCGCCTGAGCAGATGCGCAAGCTGCTGTCCGAAGGCAAGACCGACCTGCTGCTGGGCTTCGTCTCCTCGCGCACACGGCGCAAGTTCAAGGCCTTTCTGGTGAGAGGCGCCGACGGCAAGGTCAGTTTCGAGTTCACCCCTCGCCCCGAAAAGAGCAAGGCCGGCGCCAAGGCGGCGGCCCAGGCAGATGGGGCTGCAGACGGGGCAGCCGATGGCGAGGCCGGCGATGCGGCGGCCGACTCGGCGCCGCGCAAGCGGGCGCCAGGCGCCAAGGCGGCGGTGGCGGCCAAGCCGACCCCAGCGGCCAAAGCCGGCGCCCGAAAGGCCCCCGTAAAGGCGGGGGCCGCAAAAGCGGGCGCTGCAAAGTCCGCCGCGCCGAAAAAGGCGGCCGCCAAGAAGCCCTCCACTTCAGGGCTCAAGTCGGCGGTGGCCAAGGCCGCCAAGGCGCCTGCGGCCAAGAGCGCCAAGTCGCCCGCGGCCAGGGCGGCGCGCCCCAAGGCGGCCTGATCGCTCGCCGTTCTTTTCGGGCCCGCCGACGGCCGAAAGCACTGCGCGCCCCCCCACGCGGGGGCGTTGCAGCTAAGCTTGCAGCCCGCTTCACTTCTGCAATGAGCTGGTCGTGGATCTGCTGCTGACTGACTGGGTCTTCGGATACGGATCGCTGATCTGGAATCCGGAGGTCGACTTTCTCGACTCGGCGCTGGGCCGTGTCCACGGATATCACCGGGCCTTCTGCATCCGTTCAACCCGTTATCGCGGAACGCCCGAGCGACCCGGCGTCGTGCTGGGTCTGGAGCGCGGTGGCAGCTGCGTCGGTGTCGCCTATCAGCTGCGCCACGAGACTCGCCGTCATTCGATCGAGCGTCTGTACGAGCGTGAGATGCTCAACCGCGTCTACGTGCCGACCCTTGCGGCGGTGACCTTGATTAGCGGCCGTCAGGTCCGCGCCCTCACCTTCGTGGCCAATCGCGACAGCGATGCGTACCAGCGCCTGTCGGAGGATGAAATCCTGTCGCGCCTGTCAGGGTGCTGCGGGCAGCGCGGCGCCAACCGCGACTACGCGGTCAACACCCACCAGTCCCTGCAGGAACGCGGAGTCCATGACGCCCGGCTGGCCCGTCTGGTGTACCAGCTGCGGGCCGGCGGACACGCCTGAGCCGCCCTGGGGCCCGGACCAGCGGCCGCGGGCCCCGGGCTCAGTGGCTGCCCGGCTCGTCGATCGATTTCTTCAGCTTGACCGGGGCCGCCGAGCGCCGCCCGCGCGCCCGCAGATTGAGCAGTTCGACAGACATCGAAAACGCCATCGCGAAGTAGACATAGCCCTTCGGGATATGGGTGTCGAAGCCCTCGGCCACCAGCACCAGGCCCACCAGCACCAGGAAGGACAGCGCGAGCATCTTGATCGTCGGATGGCGGTCGACAAACTCGCCGATCGGCCGCGCCGCCACCATCATCACGACCACGGACGCCATGACCGCGATGATCATGATCGAGACATCGTCGACCAGGCCGACGGCGGTGATCACCGCGTGGGCCCAGCGCACGCTGCGCGCATCGCCCGGCCCGCGCAGATGCGCCTCCCATTGCTGGCGGCCCTCGTCCCAGCGCAGCGATTCGACCTCGACCCCGAAGCGGATGTGCGGCCGCAGCCCGTAGCGCTCGGTGAGGTCGGACAGATAGGCCCAGACCTCGCCGCGCTTGGAATAGTTCGAGCTCCAGTGCAGGTTGGGCGCGAACGAGAACGAAT
>DAONCJ010000008.1:0-22022 GCA_035401985.1 Burkholderiaceae bacterium
AACATCCGGCTCGCGCATGGCATCTTCCAGCTCACCACCAACCATCCGGCCAAGGTCGCGGCCCACGTGGCCAACCTCGACCTGGTCTCCAAGGGTCGGGTCGAACTCGGTCTGGGCGAGAGCGCCTCTTCGACCGAACTCGACCCCTTCGGCGTCAAGTTCGAGGACAAGCGCGCGATCTGGGAGGACGCCGTCCGCTGCCTGATCCCGATGTTCAAGGACGAGCCCTGCGAGTACGACGGCCCGCACTTCAAGTTCCCGTGGCGCAACGTCGTGCCCAAGCCGCTGCAAAAGCCCCATCCGCCGCTGTGGGTGGCCTGCTCGCAGCTGGACACCATCGAGTACGCAGGCCGCCGCGGCATGGGCGCGCTGGGCTTCCAGTTCGTCTCGGCCGATGCGGCCAACGCCTGGGTCCACGCCTACTACAACTCGGTCACCCGGCACCTCGACAAGCTCGCCGACTACCCGGTGAACCCCAACATCGCCCTGGTCTCGTACTTCATGTGCGCCAAGACCGACGAAGAGGCCCGCAAGCGCGCCGAAGGTCTGACCTTCTTCCAGTTCGCGCTGCGCTTCTACGGTTCCAGCGCGAACCGCGAGCGTCCGCGCGCCGGCACGGTCAATGTCTGGGACAAGTTCGTCGAATGGAAGAACGCCAATCCCGAGGCGGTCCAGACAGCGTTGAAGGGCGGCCTGGTCGGATCACCCGACACCATCCGCAAGAAGCTGCGCAAGTTCCAGACCAGCCATTGCGACCAGATCATCCTGCTGAACCAGGCCGGCAAGAACACGCATGAACACATCTGCGAAAGCCTCGAGCTGTTCGCCAAGGAAGTGATGCCCGAGTTCCATGCCGCCGAGCCCGGCCATCAGGAGTGGAAGCGGCAGGTCATGGCGCGCGAGATCGAGCTCGAGACGCTCGACACCTCGCAGCACAAGGACCGGTACGGCAAGACGCTGGCAGCGGTGGGCCCCGGCGCGAAGGTGGCCTGAGCGGCGGCGGTCGCCGGCAGGGCCGGGTCGCGTGTCCGCCCTGCTGTTTCTCGCTGCGCTGCTCGGCATCCTTCGGACAGGTCAACCAGCGCGACTGCGTGCGAATTCAGCCGACCGACGCCTGTGCGGCGAACCTGAACGTCGATGAAATGCTGGTCTTCAGCGACCGGCTGGCCGAACTGCGGCAGAGTCTCGCGCCCGTCACTCCTTCGGAATCTCGTATTCCGTGACGAAGACGCGCCAGGCTTCGGCGAGGGGCGGGGGATTGCGGTAGCTTCGGATCCTTCCCGCATTTCCGGCAAGACCCGAAAGGACGCCCGATGAGCCTCACACCCGTGTACGACAACGACTTTCGCGCAGTCAGCTATCCGCTGCGGCTCTACAGCGGTCAGGATGCGCTCGAGACCCTGCCCGCCGAGCTCAAGCGCCATGGCGCTCGGCGCGCGTTCATCGTGTGCGGGCGGACGGTGTCGCGCAAGCTCGATCTGATCGCGCGGATCAGGTCCATCCTCGGCGACACCTGCGCCGGCGTGTACGACGAGATGGACAAGGACACGTCGATCTCGGCGGTGACGGCGGCGGCGGCCGCGGCGCGCGCCGCCAACGCCGACCTGCTGATCAGCGTGGGCGCGGGCAGCGTGACCCAGGGCACGCGCGTGGTGGCGATCCTGATGGCCGAGAAGCGTCCAGTGGACGAGCTGATCACCCAGTATCCGCCCAATTCGCCGGCGATCAGCCCCAAGCTGCTCGAACCGAAAGTGCCGATCATCAACGTGCTCACCGCAGGGACCAGTGCCCAGAACCGGGCCGGCTCGGCGGTCAAGGACCCGAACCGCGATCACCGCATGGAGTTCTTCGATCCCAAGACGCGGCCGGTGGCCCTGTACTGGGACTCGGACGCCCTGATGACCGCGCCGCAGTCGCTGGTGCGCACCACCGCGGCCTCGATCTACTGGCGCTCGATGGTGAACCTGGGCGCGCCACGTCTGTCGCCGCTGTCCGAAGGCGACCGGCTCGAGGCGTTCCGGCTGTCGCAGTTCGCTCTGCAGCGGGTGGACGATGCGACCGATCCCACGCCGCGCATCGCGGCCTGCGCGGCCTCGTTTCTTCAGAATCGCGACGCCGATGTCGGCGGCTCGTTCACCGGCGGACTCTGGGTCACGCGCGTCGTCTACGCGTTCGCCACGGCCATCTTCCAGCGGCATCCGCATGTCGGTCAGGGCGAGGCCAATACCGCCGTCACCTCGGCCGTCTTTCGAAAGCTCGGACCGCGCGATCCGCAGGCCATCGCGCTGATCGCTCAGGCGCTGGGCGTGTGGAATGACAGCGACGCGATTGGATCGGCTCCCGACAAGGCCGCCGACGAACTGGTCCGGGTGTTCTCGGCGGTCGGCATGCCGGTTCGGGTGTCGGCGCTCGGCATTCCACGCGACAGCCTGCCCCTGCTGGTCGAAAGCTCGCTGAAGAACTTCAACGCCGATCCCAAGCGCGAGTTCGTCCGGGAGCGGCAGATGCTGCTGGATCTGATGGAGGCCTGCTGGTAGGCGCCCGAGCGGAACGCAAAGGTCCAAGAGACGCTTGCACTTCCCGGGGGCTCTGCCGATCGTTGATAGCATGGGCCCCCTGTCAACGGATGTAGAAGGCCCCGATGGAAACGCAAGACAGTTCGCTCCCCTTGGCCGGCATTGTCGTGCTCGATCTCACGCGCGTGCTCGCGGGTCCGTATTGCACCCGGCTGCTGTCCGACATGGGCGCGCGCGTCATCAAGGTCGAGCGCCCCGGCACCGGCGATGACACGCGCATGGCGACCCTCCAGCTCGAGCCGGGACGGCTCGACCAGAGCACCTATTTCAGCCGTGTGAACGCGGGCAAGGAGAGCGTCAGCATCGACCTGTCGAGCGCGGCCGGCATGGCCGTGCTGCTCGATCTGGCCCGCCGCGCCGATGTCTTCATCGAAAACTTCGCGCCGGGCGTGGTCGGCCGGCTGGGTTGCGGTTATGACTCCGTACGGGCGGTCAAGCCGGACATCGTCTACTGCTCGATCTCGGGCTACGGACAGAAGGGACCCTGGTCCGATCGTCCGGCCTTCGCCCACACCACCAATGCGATGTCCGGGATGATGCATCTCGAGCAGGGCGACGAGCCGGTCCCCCGCGCCTCCAATCTGCAGGCGGCCGATGTCCTGGCCGCCACGCAGGCGTCGGCTGCGATTCTCGGCGCACTGCTGCGGCGCAACCGCACCGGCAAGAGTGCATTCCTGGACGTCTCGATGATCGAGACCCTGATCGGCGCCGACAGTGTCAGCTACCCGTCGGTGCTCAATGGCGGCAAGGAGTACGGCAACCCCCGGCCGGGCATGGTGGTGCACCGGCTGGGCGATCGTTACGTCGCGATGCAGATCGTCGGATCAGCCGACCTCTGGAAGCGCACGCTCGATCTGATGAAGCGCCACGATCTGAACGAAGACCCGCGCTTTTCCACATCCGAGGGCCGTTCGAGCAACTGGCCCGCGCTGCGCGAGATCCTCGTGACCTGGCTCGACAGTTACGGCACGGTGGATGCCGCGCTGCAGGCGCTCGAGAAGGCGCGAATTCCTTGCGCACCGGTGCTCACGCCGGCAGAAGTGATTGCGTCCCCCCATCTTGCCGGGCGGCAGTTTTTTCCTTCGCTCAACCATCCGGTTGCCGGTCCGGTCCGCGTCACGGCCAGCCCGTATCACCTGGACGGCCAGCCGGTTCACCCGCGCTCGCCAGCCCCTCACCACGTCGGGCAGAACACCCGTGATGTGCTGAGCGGCTTTCTGGGCTACGACGCGGGCCGGGTCGCCAGCCTGTTCTCCGAGGGCGCCGTTTCGGGGCCCTGAGGGCCCACTGCCGGTCAGCCGCCGCGACGCTCGACCGGCAGGCGCACGACTTCAGAGGCGCTCGCGCCCAGTGCCGGGCGGAACGCGGACTTCCGGCGCCTGGTCATGCGCCGGCGGTGACGCGGCCAGATCCAGCCCCTTCTCTGCCGACTCGAAAGTCTGCGTGGTGCCAGGCGCCCGTTCCACCAGTTCTTCGATGATGAAGCGACCGTAACGCTGGGCCGCAACCGCATGCTGGCTCTTTGCGACGGCGGCGGCCTGCTCCGCCAGTTCATCGCTCGGCGCGGGCACCACCAGGAAGCTGCAGCCCTCTTCGGCCAGAGTGCGATGCGCCTTGATGAGATTCAGTTCCTGACCGAAAGAGGCCATCGAACTCGCCGAGTCGATCTGCCGGTCGGCCTGCGCGGACATCTCCTCGGGCGTGTAGCGGACAAGATCATCCGCCGCGAATCCGCTTCGGGTCAGCGTCTCGGCCGCCGATTCCATGTCGTGCGCCGATCGGAACGCCATGACGACGTGCCCCGAGGGCTTGAATACGCCAAATGAGGTCGGCGGGTCTGTCTTGTCCATTCGCGTCTCCTTGCCTGACGGCGTGACTGTTCATGTCTTTCGGATATTGCGTGTCCGCTTCGCCGCCGGCAGTCGGACAAGGGGAACGGCAACCGTCGGACAAGCACCCCGCGGCGACGGTCGCCGGCTCGTGTCGCGGGTCGTCTGCCCGCCCGTGAACACTGGCAAACTGTGTGACCCGCCCGTCGGTCCGCGGCCCCGCGGGGCGCCCGGGCACGATGGCCATGTGAGGAGACAACGAGATGTCAGATTCCACGCCCTTTCAGGCGCCCGCGCGGCGCATCGGCCGCCTGGTCCGGTCCGACTGCGAGATCCATTACGAGGTGACCGGCAGCGGGCCGGCGATTGTTTTTGCCCATGGCCTGGGCGGCAATCAGATGTCGTGGTGGCAGCAGGTCGGCCACTTCGCCCCGACACACACCTGCGTGACCTTTGCGCATCGCGGCTTTCCGCCGTCGTCGATGCCGCCGGGCGGACCGAACCCGGCAGATTTCGCCGATGATCTGGCCGCGCTCGTCGATGAACTGAAGCTCGAGCGATTCCACCTCGTCGGCCAGTCGATGGGCGGCTGGACCGTGGTCGAATACGCGCTCCGACGCACGGGCCGGCTGGCCGGCGCGGTGTTGTGCAACACCACCGGCTCGATCGACTTCAGGAAGATTCCGCAGCCCTGGCTGTCGCGGGTCGATGAATGGGAAAAGGCCTCGCGTGCAACGGCCGCGCGCCTGGTCGCCGCGGGGGTGCACGCCGGCGCCGGTGAACGGCTGGCCCGCGAGCAGCCCTCGCTGCACTGGCTGTATCGTCAGATCGACGACATGGGTCATGTGCTGGACAAGGATGCCTTCCGACCGCTGCTCAGCGGCATGCGCCGGCGCGACCCCAGCGAACTCGCCACCATCGGCTGCCCGGTTCTGTGCATCGTCGGCAACGAGGACATCCTGATCCCGCCGTTCGCGCAGGAGGCCATCGCCAGCGTGGTGCCGAACGTCCAGGTGGCTTACGTCGAGGCCTCGGGCCACTCGGCCTATTTCGAGCGCGCGGCGGAGTTCAACCGGCTGCTCGCCGAATTCGTGGCCGGCTGATTGAAGCGCTGAGCTCACCCGGTCGGTCTTCGCCGGCCGGGCGGCTCGGATCGATCGCCCGGCGAGTCAGAATCCGCGCGCGGTGGATCGATCGTCGTCGGCCCCCGGCTAGAATCGAATGCAATCACCCAGGGAGACAATCGAATGCACCTCGAAGGAAAATCCGCCATCGTCACCGGCGCCGGTCGTGGCATCGGCCGTGAAGTCGCCTTGCTGCTGGCCCGCGAGGGCGCCCGCGTCATCGTCAACGACCCCGGCGTCGGGCGCAGTGGCGAGCAGACCGAAGAGCGCCCTGCCGATGACGTCGTCAACGAGATCAAGGCCGCCGGCGGCACGGCCGTCGCCAATTACGACAGCGTCGGCGACTACCAGAAGGCAGGACGGATGGTCGCCCAGTGCGTCGACACGTTCGGCAAGATCGACATCCTGGTCAACGTCGCCGGCATGCTGCGCGAGAAGATGATCTGGAACATGTCCGAGGACGATTTCGACTCGGTCATCAATGTGCACCTGAAGGGCCACTGGGCGATGTCGCACCACGCCATCAAGTACATGCGCCGAGAGGGCTACGGCCGGATCGTCAATTTCTCGTCCGACGCGTTCAAGGGCTCGGTCGGGCAGTGCAACTACAGCGCGGCCAAGGCCGGCATCATCGGGCTCACCCGATCGATCGCCCGCGAGACCGCCAAGTTCGGCATCACCTGCAACGCGCTGTGCCCTGCCGCCGACACGCGCATGATGATGAACGACGCCGTGATCGCCAACCAGAAGCGCAAGCTCGAATCGGGTCTGCTGACCCAGGAGCAGTACGACCGCTTCTTCGCCGGCCGCGGGCCCGAGCACATCGCGCCGCTGGTCGCCTACCTGTGCACCGATGGCGCCGACACGATCAACGGGCACCTGTTCCACATCGAGAAGGGCCGCATCAACAGCTACTTCTACGGCGAGGACTTCAAGACCCTCACCAACGACGGCTCGGTGTTCACGGTCGATCAGCTGATCGAACTGATCCCCGCCACGGTGATGAGCGGCGTGACGCCGGTGGTCCCGACGGTGCGCATGAAAGACGCGATCAAGTCGACCGACGTCAAGAAAGAGAAAGTCGGCTGAACACGCTGGCCGGGGCTGAACACCCTGGCCGGAGACGAGGCGCTTGCAGCCGCCTCGTCCGCAGCCTGCCGTGCCTCATTCGGCCTTGATGCTGGCGTCCTTGATCACCTTGCTCCACTTGGCCGAGTCGACCTTGATCTTCTCGATGGTCTGCGCGGGGCTCAGGAACTCGGCATCGCAGCCGGTGGCGTTGAGCTGATTCTGCAGGGCCTTGTCGGCGCCGGCCTTCTGCAGCGCCTGCGTCAGCCGCGCCACCACCTCGGGCGGCAGACCGGCCGGCCCGATCAGGCCGTACCAGGCGGTGGAGTCGAACCCCTTGATGCCGACCTCGTCCATGGTCGGCACATCCGGAAACGCCGATGAGCGCTTCAGCGACGTGACCGCGATCGGGCGCACCCGGCCGCTCTTGGCGGCACCCACCACCGGACCGAGGGACGAGAACAGCATCGGCACCTGCCCGCCCATCAGGTCGGTCATCGCCGGGCCGCCGCCCTTGTACGGAACGTGCAGCAGGTTCGCACCAGTGACGTTCTTGAAGTACTCGCCCGACAGATGATGCGGTCCGCCGATCCCCGAGGTGCCATAGCTCCACTTCGACGGCTCGCGCTTGGACGCTGCCACCACTTCGGCCACGCTGGTGAACGGAACGGAGGGGTGCACGACCAGCATGCTGCCGCTGCCGCAGATGTGACCCAGGTGGGTGAAGCTGGTGATGGCGTCGTAGTTGACCTTGGCCAGATGCGGCGCAACGGTCAGCGGTCCGCTGTCGGCGTAGTACAGCGTGTAGCCATCGGGCGAGACCTTGGCTGTGTAATCCAGCGCCACGCCGCCGGCGGCCCCCGGCCGATAGTCGATCACCAGCGGCTGGCCGAGCAGGCTCTCGAGCACCTTGGCCAGCGGGCGGACGCCGGCGTCTGCCGAGCCACCGGGCGTGTATCCGACGATGACGCGGATCGGCTTGGTCGGGTAGGCCTGCGCGAGGCTCGCGGGGCTCCACGCCGTCGAGGTGACCAGCATGACCGTCGTGGCGAGTGCTGCGGATCGAATGGACATGTTGTGTCTCCTCCTGTTGTGGGTATCGGGACATTCTAGTGTCGAACGCGGGGCTTGGCGGCTGGCGCGGGTCCGGACGATCAGCTAGTGTCACAGGCATCCACCGTCGTCCGATGTGACAGAAAAGGAGCGCCCATGACCGTCCGGATCGCCCAGGTCAGCGATGCACATCTGTCGGCCGCGAGGCCGTTCTTCGCAGGCAACTTCGCGCGGATCGCCGATGACATCCGCCCGCAGGGAATGGACTTCCTGCTGGCGACCGGCGACCTCAATCTGGTCGGCGAGCAGTCCGAGGAAGAGCTGATGCATGGCATCGCGCAGCACGCGGCCATCGGCCCCGAACTGATCAGCGTGCCGGGCAATCACGATGTCGGCAACGACCCGGTTCGCGGCGGCAAGGGCATCGCCACGCCCGAGCGGGTCGCGCTGTGGAACAAGCATTCGGGTCCCTCGGCCTGGGTCCGCGATCTGCCGGGATGGCGCCTGATCGGCCTGGATTGCCAGAGCCTGGACTTCCACACCGAGCAATGGGAAGTGCTGCACAAGGCGGTGCAGGATCTCGGCACCCGCCGGATCGCGCTCATCCAGCACATGCCGCTGACCGATGGTGCGATGGACGACACGCGCGCCGCCTACTGGACGATGACTCCGACGGCCCGCCAGCGCCTGCTCGGCGCCTTCGGCCAGACCCGTCCGGCCGTCGTGATCAGTGGCCACGTGCATCAGTGGCGTGACCGCACCGCCGATGGCATCCGGCAGATCTGGGCGCCTTCGACCGCGTTCGTTCTGGGCGATGCCTACCAGCCGACCTTCGGCACCAAGGTGGTCGGCTGGGTCGAGCACGCGTTCCATGCGGATGGCACGCATGACGCCCGACTGCGGACAGTCGACGGTCTGGCGCTCGATGACCTCGGCCACATGCCGCATGTCTATCGACCTCTGCCGCGGCTGGACGAACGGCCCGATCTCTGGGAGACGAAGTCGTGAGGCGGCCGGGCCGCAAGGCGGCAGGCTCGGCGGGCGGCGCATCCCCGCGTCGACGGTTCACTCAAGCCGCTGCCGGCGCAGCAGTCATGGGTCTGGGCGGACCGGCCGCCCTCCTGACGGCGACGTCCGCGCGCGCCCAGGAGGCCTATCCGAGCAAGACGATCCGCTGCGTTGTCGCGTTCGGCGCGGGCGGCATCGTCGACATCACCACCCGCGTGGTCGTCGCGCAGATGGCCGCCCAGCTCGGCCAGCCGATCGTGGTCGAGAACCGTGCCGGCGCCAACGGCAACATCGGCACCGAACATGTGCTGCGCTCACCGGCCGACGGTTACACGCTGATGGCCTGCTCGCCGTACATCGCGATCAATCCGCACCTGGTCGCCAACACCCGCTGGAAGGCGGCCGACTTCGCGGGCGTCGGCCTGGTGGGGGCGCCGCCCAATGTCTTCGTCGTGCCCGCGTCGCTGCCGGTCAGCACGATGCGCGAGCTGGTCGACTACGTGAAGGCGCGGCCCGGACAGCTCAACGTCACCAATCCCAGCGCCGGCAGCTCCAACCATCTGGGCCAGGAACTGCTCTTCGGCCTGACCGGGATGGAGATGCAGAACGTGATGTACAAGACGCAGGCCGAGATGCTGCCCGACCTCATCAACGGCATGCATGCGCTCAGTCTGGTCACGATCGGCCTTTCGCTGCCGCACATCCGTGACGGCCGCCTGAAGGCGCTGGCCATCAGCGCGCCGCGCCGTGCGCCCGATCTGCCGAATGTGCCCACGCTGGCAGAAGCCGGCTACCCCGACGCCATGTTCCTTCCCTGGTTCGGTCTTGTGGCAGCCGCTGCCACCCCGAGGCCGATCGTGCGCCGGCTGGCCGCCGAGATGCAGAAGGCGCTGGCGCATCCCGAGGTGGTGTCGCGGCTCGAGAAGATGGGCACCCTGATCACGCCGATGCCGGCCGAGGAAATGGACGCCTTCATCGCACAGGAGAACAGCCGCTGGGCCAGGGTGATCGCCCAGCGCAACATCAAGCCGCTGACCTGAGATCTGCGGTACGCTGCGCGCGCAAGAGTGCGCGATCCCAGCGCACCGAACGTCAGGAGCATGCAGGCATGTCACGCCTTTCCAAACCGTCCGCGCCGGCTGGCGCGAATCTTCGGAGCTCGCGCCGCCGGACCAGCGCCGCCCTGCTGGCATTCGCGGCATCGGCCGTCGGCCTGTCGGGCAGTGCGCTCGCCCAGACGGCCGCCCCGT
This sequence comes from Burkholderiaceae bacterium, assembly GCA_035401985.1. GTDB lineage: Bacteria > Pseudomonadota > Gammaproteobacteria > Burkholderiales > Burkholderiaceae_E > Quisquiliibacterium. Next base: position 9,909 of record DAONCJ010000008.1, read on the forward strand.
TCCCGAGCAAGCCGCTCACGCTGATGGTGCCGTTCCCGCCAGGTGCGGCGACCGATGCGGTGGCCCGTGCACTCGCGGTGCCGCTGGCCAAGCATCTGGGCCAGCAGGTGGTGGTGGAAAACCGCCCGGGTGCGGCTGGCACGATGGCCACCTCGATCGTGGCGCAGTCCGCCGCGACCGACGGCCACACCGTCGCCATCGCACCGGCGACGATCTTCCGTGTCCCGCACCTGCAGAAGGTTCCGTACGACACGCTGAAGGACCTGACCTTCATCATGAATTTTTCGGGCTACACCTTCTCGCTGGTGGTGGCCGAGAGCACCGGCATCAAGACCGTCCCCGAGTTCGTCGCGTATGCCAAGGCCAACCCCGGCAAGATCAGCATCGGCGCCAGCGGGGCCGGCAGCACCGGGCACATTGCGACCCACATGCTGGCCCAGAAAACCGGGACCGACCTCACCTTCGTGCCCTTCAAGGGCGGCGCCGAGGTGCTGAGCGCCTTTGTGGGCGGCCACATCAGTGCCGTGATCGACGGCGGCTGGGCGCAGATCGAAAAGCAGGGCAAGGGCCGGGTGCTGATGACCTTCCAGGAGCAGCGCATTCCGCGTCTGCCGAATGTGCCGACCGCCCGCGAGGCTGGCTACGACATCGTGTCGATCAGCCCGATCGGACTGGTCGGCCCCAAGAACATGGATCCCAGGGCGGTGAAGGTCTGGCATGACGCGATGAAGGCCGCGCTGAGCGATCCGATGTATCGCAAGCTCCTCGAGCTGCACGACCTCGAGGACGCCTACATGAGCGGCGACGACTATCGCAAGCTGGCCCAGAAGCTCTGGGTCGACGAGAAGAAGAACTTCGACATGATCGGGATGAAGCCGCAGTAAGCGGCCATCGTGGGGGGGGGCAGTCGCCCAAAAAAGGGCGACCGCGGCTGTTCGAAAACCAGGAGGAGACAGGCATGAAGTCGGGATTCAGATTCACCGCGGGCATCGGCAGGCTCGCGCTGGCGGCGGGCTTAGGCCTGGCGCTGGGCAGCGCGCCGCTGGGCGCTCTCGCCCAGACCGAGAAGCCGCAGTACGGCGGCAACCTGAGCATCGGCATGGTCTACGTGACCCTGTCGCCGCTGTCCTGGGACCCGACCGACTGGCCGTGGAAATACGCGCAGGACGCAGGCCTGATGCACGAGTCGCTGATGGCGGCCGACCTGATGAAGTCCAAGCGGCGCGGCGGAAAGTACCCGTTTACCGCCGATTCGTGGTTGCCGTCCGACGCTATCCGCGGCGAACTGGCCGAAAGCTGGAAGTTTCTCGAGAACCCGCCGCGCGTCGAGTTCAAGCTGCGCAAGGGCATCATGTTCCCCGACAAGCCGGGCATCATGAAGTCGCGTGAATTCGTCGCCCAGGATGTGGTGGCCAACCACAACCGGATGGACAAGAGTCCCAAGAAGACGCCCACCATCCTCGACCACATCGAGAAGGTCGAGGCGACCGACAAGCACACGGTGGTCTACACGTTCAAGAACTACTTCGCCGAATGGGACTACCGCTCGGGCTGGGGCTACAACTCGAGCATCGTGCCCCAGGAGGTGTTCGATGCCCCCGGGGCCGGCGCGAAGGACTGGAAGAACCATGTCGGCACCGGCCCGTTCCAGCTGACCGAATACGTGCAGAGCAACTCGGTGACGTTCACCAAGAACCCGATCTACTGGGACAAGGAGCAGATCGGTGGCCAGCAGTACAAGCTGCCTTTCGCCGACAAGATCATCTACCGGATCATCAAGGACGAATCGGCCTACCTGACCGCGCTGCGCACGGGCAAGCTCGATGTGCTCGAAGGCGTGCGCTGGAGTGCGGTCGAGGAGCTCAAGAAGAATGCGCCGGCGATCAAGTGGAACCGCTGGCTGAACACCGGCGGCAACTTCCTGGCGATGCGGGTCGATCAGAAGCCGTTCAACGATGTGCGGGTGCGCCGCGCGCTGAACATGGCGGTCAACAAGCAGGAGATCGTCAAGGCCTTCTATGGCGGCAACGCCGAGCTGTTCGCCTACCCGATGCACCCCGACTACCTCGGCTACTACGAGCCGCTCGAGAAGATGACCGAGTCGGCGCGTGAGCTGTTCGTCTACAACCCGGACAAGGCGAAGGCGCTGCTGGCCGAGGCGGGCTACCCGAAGGGCTTCAGCTTCAAGGTGCAGGTCTGCGCATGCTCGCCCGACCACATGGAGCTGCTGCCGCTGATCGCGGCGTACCTCGACAAGGTCGGCGTCAAGATCGAGATCCAGCCGATGGAGTACGGCGCCTTCCTGTCGGCAATGACGACGCGCACGCACACGGCCGGCTACTTCATGCAGAACGGCCACACGAACCCGACGACGTCGATCCGCAAGAGCTTCGTCACCGGGCAGCGCTGGAACCCGTCGGGCTATTCCGATCCGGAGTTCGACAAGCGGATGGACACGGTCTATGCCGAGCGGGACGAGGGCAAGCGGCAGCTGCTGATCAAGATCATGACCCGCGACATCGTCGAGAAGGCGCCCTACATCTGGCTGCCGGTGCCCTACGTGTACACCGCCTGGTGGCCGTGGATCAAGAACTACGGCGGCGAACTGCGCGCCGGCTCTGAGCGTCCGGGACCGATCCACGCCCGCATGTGGATCGACCGGGACATGAAGAAGAAGATGGGGTTCTGATTCTGCGGCCGAGGGGCTGAGGCCCCCCGGCCAACCCGGCAGCGCGGCGCCCGATCGGAGCGCCGCCTTTCAGGTGCGGCTGCTTGGCCTGCCTGCCCTGATTACTTGGCCTGGATCCCCGCCAGGTCGGCGACCTTCTTGAAGCGCTCGTACTCCTTGCGCTGGAAGTCGCCCAGTTCCTTCGTGTGCATCATCATCGGCGTGCCGGTCATCGTGTTCAGGAAGTTCTTTCCTTCCGGTGAGAGCATCGCGGCGCGCAGCGAGTCGGCCAGCTTGTTGGCGATGTCGTCGGGCACCCGCCCGTCGGTGTAGAGCGACGCAAACACGTAGCTCTCGAAGTCCGCATAGCCCAGATCCTTCATCGTCGGAATGTCCGGGAACATCGGATGGCGCTTGGCGTCGGTGATGGCCAGCGCGCGCAGCCGCCCCCCGCGGATGTGGTCCGCCACGCCGCTGAAGTCGTTCACGCCCAGATCGAGGCTGCCGCCGATGAGGTCGGTCTGCATCTGCGTGCCGCCCTTGTAGGGCACATGGTTCACCGGCACGCCCAGCGTCAGGCCCAGCCAGGTGGCCAGCAGCATGTAGCCGTCGGAGTAATTGCCGACGTTGATCGACTTGCGGTCGCGCTTGGCCGCGGCGGCCACATCGGCCAGCGTCTTGAACGGCGAGTCGGCCTTCACGACAAAGGTGGCGGGCCCCCAGGCAAAGCCGTGGATCGGCTTCACGTCCTTGAATGCGTCATAGGGCAGGTTCTTGACCAGCACCGGCATCACGCACATCGGCGAGGTGGTGCCGACAATCAGCGTGTGGCCATCGGGCGGCGCCTGACGCAGGGCCTGCATCGCGATCAGGCCGCTGGCGCCGGGACGGTTCTCGACCACGATCGGCTGGCCCAGCGTGCGCGACATCAGCTCGCCGAAGAAGCGGGAGTAACTGTCGGCGCCGCTGCCCGCATTGAAGGGCACGAGGATCTTGATCGGCTTGGACGGATAACCGGCGGCCTGGGCAAAGGCCCGCGGGGCGGCGGCCGTGGCGCCGAGCGCGCCGACGGATCCCAGGAATTGTCTTCTTGTCATCGCATGTCTCCTCAGTCGATGTTCGTCGCGGAACGCCCGACCAGGGTGCGGTGCAGGCGCCCGCGCTGTGCGCTTACTTCGGCAGCAGCCCGGCCGCGTCGGCGACCTTCTTGTAGCGTTCGTATTCCTTGCGCTGGAAGTCGCCCAGCTCCTTCGTGTGCATCATCATCGGGCCGCCGGCGTTGGCCGCCTGATAGGCCTTGCCCTCCGGGGACAGCAGGGCCGCCCGTACCGTGTCGGCGAGCTTCTTCGTGATGTCGTCCGGCGTCTCGGAGCGGATGAAGAAGGCGGCGAAGGTGTGGGTCTCGAAGTCGGTGTAGCCGAGTTCCTTCATCGTCGGCACCTCGGGGTACTTGGGGTCGCGCTCGGTGCTGGTGATGGCCATCGTGCGGATCTTGCCCTCTTTCTTGAGGGCGGCGACGCCGCTGGAGTCGTTCATGGCCAGATCCAGCTGCCCGGCCGCCAGATCGGTCTGCGCCTGTATGCCGCCCTTGTAGGTGACATGCACCAGCTTGACGCCGGCCACCGCGCCCATCCAGGTGGCGACCAGCATGTAGCCGTCCGAGTAGCTTCCGACCGTCAGCGAACGGTTTTCGCGCTTGGCCGCAGCGAGCAGCTCGGGCAGGCTCTTGTAGGGCGTGTCGCCCTTGGCATTGATCGTCACGCCGCCGATCGACAGACCGTGCAGCGGCCGGAAGTCCTTGAAGGCGTCGTAGGGGAGGCTTTTGTTGAGCACCGGCATCACGCACATCGGCGACGTGCTGCCCGGAAAGATGGTGTAGCCGTCGGCGGGGGCCTGCCGCACCTGGGCGATGGCCACCAGACCGCTGGCGCCGGGCCGGTTCTCGACCACCACCGGCTGGCCGAGCATCCGGCTCATCACCTCGCCATACACGCGGGCCGTGCTGTCCGCACCGCTGCCCGCATTGAAGGGCACGATGATCTTGATCGGCTTGCTGGGGAAACCGCCGGCCTGCTGCGCGAAGGCGCCCGGAGCGGCCACCGATGCGCCCAGCGCGCCCATGGATCCAAGGAAGAATCGTCGCGACATGAAGTGCTTCTCCGAGAACGTCGGGGTGGCCACGTGGATCCGTCAGATGCGGCGGTAAACCGCACCTGCGGTCAGTGGCGGTTTACTTCGGCTGGATGCCCGCTGCTTCGGCGACCTTCTTGAAGCGCTCGTATTCCCTGCGCTGGAAGTCGCCCATCTCCTTGGTGTGGAGCATCATCGGCCCGCCGGCGTTCAGCGCCTGGTAGGCCTTGCCTTCCGGCGACAGCATGGCAGCACGCACCGAGTCGGCCAGCTTGTTCGTGATGTCGTCGGGCGTCTCGCTGCGCACGTACAGGGAGGCGAACACATAGGTCTCGAAGCCGGCGTAGCCCAGTTCGAGCATCGTCGGCACTTCGGGGTACTTCGGCTCGCGCTTGTCGCTGGTGATGGCGAGCACGCGGATGCGGCCCTCGCGCTTGAGCTGCGCCACACCGCTGGAGTCGTTGATCGCCAGGTCGAGCTGACCGGCGGCCAGGTCGGTCTGCGACTGGATGCCACCCTTGTAGGGGATGTTGTTGATCTTCACGCCGCCCACCGCGCCGACCCACTGACCGACCAGCATGTAGCCGTCGGAATAGGTGCCGACATTGAGCACCTTGTTCTCGCGCTTGGCCGCGGCCAGCAGCTCGGGCAGGGTCTTGTAGGGCGAGTCGCCCTTGACGATGATGGTGGCGCCGCCGACCGACATGCCGTGGACCGGCCGCAGGTCCTTGAAGGCATCGTAGGGCAGGTTCTTGGTCAGGACCGGCATCACGCACATCGGCGACGTGCTGCCGACGAACATGGTGTAGCCGTCGGCCGGGGCCTGCTTGACGAGCTGGATGGCCAGCAGGCCGCTGCCGCCGGGGCGGTTCTCGACGACGACGGTCTGGCCGAGGCTTCGTGCCATCACTTCGCCATAGACCCGTGCCGCGCTGTCCGAGCCGCTGCCGGCGTTGAAGGGGACCACGATCCGGATCGGCTTGCTCGGAAAGCCGGCGGCCTGGGCCCGGGCGACCCGATCGGTGACTGTGGTGGCGAGTCCTGCGGCTGCCAGGCCGAGGAGCTGACGGCGCCCCGGGTTGTGCTGCTCGGTGTCGTTCGACATGTGTGTGTCTCCGCTTGAAGGAGGCCATTCGGATGGCCCTGGTTTTGTGACCCGCATGATGGCACAGGGCTTCTGTTCAGCCGATTCAACCCCGCAGTCGGGCCGGCGCGCAGTCGCCAATTGCGGAACCGCGCCAGTCCGCTTGCGCGGCGGTGCGCCGGTTTGCGGGATCGGCCGGCCGCCGGGCGTGCGCATGCACCGCATTGGTCGGCGATCAGCGCAGACCTTTCCGGGGATAAAATGGCCTGAAGCTGTCCGCCGGGAAAACTGCACGGCCGCCCTGTCTGGGACCGGTGCAGCATGCTGTGGGCGGATCACCCGCCAACTTGGCCGTCACAACCAACCTGCGATCTCATGGAAATCTCAATCAAACCCAACCCGGCCTGCGCATCGCAGGAGGCACGCAACCAGATCCTGGCGGCGCCCGGATTCGGCAAGTTCTTCACCGATCACATGGTGTCTGTCACCTGGAGCCAGGGCCGCGGCTGGCACGATGCGCAGGTCATGCCCTACGGCCCGATCGCGATGGATCCGGCCAGCGCGGTGCTGCACTACGCGCAGGAAATCTTCGAGGGGCTGAAGGCCTACCGGCATGCCGACGGGTCGGTGTGGTCGTTCCGCCCGCAGGCCAATGCGCAGCGCTTCAATCGTTCCGCGGCGCGGCTGGCCATGCCCGAAGTGCCCGAGGACCTGTTCCTGCGGTCGATCGGCGAGCTGGTCAAGATCGATGCGGCGTGGGTTCCGAGCGGCGGCGAGAACAGCATGTATCTGCGGCCGTTCATGTTCGCCTCCGAGGCCTTCCTGGGCGTGCGGCCGGCCAACGAGTACAAGTTCATGGTGATCGCCTCGCCGGTCGGCGCGTATTTCTCGGGCGGGGTCAAGCCGGTCAAGATCTGGCTGTCGTCCAACTACGCCCGCGCCGCGTTTGGCGGCACCGGGGCGGCGAAGTGCGGCGGCAACTATGCCGCCGGTCTGCTGGCGCAGATGGAGGCGTCCGAGCGCGGCTGCGAGCAGGTGTGCTTCGTCGATGCCACCGAGCACAAGTGGATCGAAGAGCTGGGCGGCATGAACCTGTACTTCGTGTTCAAGGACGGCACGCTGGTCACGCCGCCCACCAAGGGCACCATTCTCGAGGGCATCACCCGCGGCTCGCTGCTGGCCCTGGCCGGCGAACAGGGCCTGAAGCCCGTCGAGCGCCCGATCAGCGTCGATGAATGGCGCTCGGGCGTCACCAGCGGTGCGATCACCGAAGTGTTCGCCTGCGGCACCGCCGCCGTCATCACGCCGGTCGGCAAGCTGGTCTGGGAAGGCGGCGCGGTCGGCGACGAAAAAATGGGCGAGACCACGCTGCGCCTGCGCAATGCGCTGCTCGACATCCAGTACGGCCGCGCGCCCGATCGCCACGGCTGGATGAGCAAGCTCTGCTGAGCGGGTGATCTCTCGCGGGCGGGGGTCAGCCGCGGGTCAGTCCAGCTTCACGTTGGCGATCCGGGCGACCTCGCCCCACTTCTTGTTCTCGGCGGCCACGAAGTCGCCGAAGCGCTTCGGGGTCATGGGGTCGGCAATCGACCCCCGCCGCTCGATCTCGGCGGCGACCGCCGGGTCGCGCAAGATGGCCTGCACATCGGCGCTGATCTTCGCAACCAGCTCGGGCGGCGTGGCCTTCGGCACGATCATGCCGGCCCAGCCGGTGGCCTCGAAACCCGGGATCACTTCCGAGATGGCGGGCACATTGGGCAGCGCGCTGACCCGTTTGGCGGTGGCCACGCCCAGCGCCTTCAGCCGTCCGCTCTGGATGTGCGGCAGGGCGCTCGAGACGCTGTCGAACATCAGCGGGATCTGGCCGCCGAGCAGATCGGTCATCGCCGGCCCCGAGCCCCGATACGGAATGTGCACCAGGAAGACGCCGGCACGCGACTTGAACAGTTCGGCGGCCATGTGCTGCGAGGCGCCGGGGCCGGCCGAGGCGTAGTTGAGCTTGCCGGGATTCTTCTTCGCGAAGCTGATCAGCTGCCCGATCGAGTCGATGCCCAGGCTGGGATGCGCGACCATGACGAGCGGGGCGATGATGACATTGGTCACCGGCGCAAAATCGCGCGCGAAATCGTAGGGCAGCTTCGAGTAGACCATCGGATTGATGCCGATGGTGCCGCTGGTGCCCATGCCCAGCGTGTAGCCGTCGGGCGGGGCCTGGCGCACGGCTTCCATCGCGGGCACCCCGCCGCCACCGCCCTTGTTCTCGACGACAACATTCTGGCCCCAGATGGGCAGCAGCTTTTCGGCCAGCATGCGGGCGAAGATGTCGGTCGCCTGGCCAGGCGGGAACGGCACGATGAGCTTCACCGGGCGATTGGGAAAGCCCGCCTGCGCACGGGACGGGCCGCTGCTCACGGCGGTTGCCAATGTGCCCAGCACGCCAGCGCCGCCACGCCGGGTGACAGCGCCAAACGTGCTGCCGGCGCCAGCGCCCAGCAGCGATCGCCGGCCCGCATCCACCCCACCCGTTGTGTTCCTGGTTGTTTTCATTGCGTTCTCCTGTGAGGGGCCGGCCGGGCCTTGAACGGTTCGGTCCGATCCCGCGCGTATTGTGCCAAGGTCGCCCGGGCTTGAAACGGCACCCGTCCGGAATCCGCGCGGGCCGTCGCCGCCATGGCCGTGCACGCCCCGGCCGCCTTGACCGCGCCAGCCACCTCCACGCACCATCGGAACCCATTCGATCCGCCCTGGAGTTCGGGATGCTGCTGCTGACCGGTTACGCCGAACGTCTGTCCGCCCGCCCGGGGCAGACGCTCCGGTTTCATGTGGCCAACGCAACCGGCGCCCCTGTGGATGCGCAGGTGGTGCGGGTGATCTGCGCCGACCCGAACCCGGCGATCGGCGGCGTGGTCACCGAACCGGTGCCACTCGCGGTGGCCACGCTTGCGCCGGCCGGACCGCAGACGGTTCCGTCGGGCTCGTATGCGGTGGTCGATCTGGGCAGCACCGGGCCGGCCCTATCCGATTGCACCTTCACGGTCCGCATTCATCCGACGCTGAAGCTGGCGCGTCGTCAGGTGATCGTGTCCTGGCGCGACGGGCAGGGCGGGGGGCTGGAACTGGAGCTCAGTCCGGGGCTCACGCTGCGGGCCCGGGTGGGGACCGGTGCCGGCGACGTCGAGGTTGAGAGCTCCGCTCCTGTCGCCCTGAACGCCTGGAGCACCGTCGTGCTGACCGTGGACGCCACTGCACGCACCGTCGCGTTGTCGTTTGCCGCGTGCGGATCGCCTGCGTCCGGCACCAGCGCACAGGTCGCACAGGCCTCGCTGTCTGGCCCGGCCCGATGCTCGGGCGGCTCGCGGCTGAGCATCGCCAGCGGGTCCGCTTCGGCGCCGGTCGACACCTTCAACGGCCGGCTCGAATATCCGCGTCTGTTTGCCCGCGCGCTGGACGCCGACCAGATCGCCCGCGTGTGGGCCGGGCAGACGGGCGACGGGCTGGTCGGCGCCTGGGACTTCTCGCGCGAGATGCACACGCAAAAAATAGTCGACACCGGGTCCGGTGCGCGCCACGGCGAACTCGTCAACACGCCGACCCGCGCGATGACCGGATCGACCTGGACCGGCCACGAGCATTGCTTCCGCCACGCGCCCGAGCAGTACGGCGCCATTCATTTTCACGACGACGACCTGGACGACTGCCGCTGGCCGGCCACGCATGCCGTCACGATCCCCGAGGGCTTGCGCTCGGATGCCTATGCGCTGGTCCTGAAGGCGGGTGGTCTGGAGGAGAACATCCCGTTCTTCGTCGTGCCACCCAGGGGCGGGGCCACGGCGAAGATTGCCGTGCTGGTGTCGACCTGCACGTACACGATCTACGGCAACCACGCGCGCCCCGAATGGATGCTGGACGCGCAATGGCGCGAAGCCCACATCGCGCAAAGCAAGGCCTGGAACGCGTACCCGTACAACCCCGGCGAGCACCGCGATTACGGTCTGTCGACCTACAACTATCACACCGACGGCTCGGGCATCGGCATCGTCACCTGGCGTCGTCCGATGCTCAACCTGCGGGTCGGCTACTTCACCTATCCGTACCCCGAGATCCGCGGGTCGGGGCTGCGCCACTATCCGGCCGACAGCCATCTGCTGATGTGGCTGGCGGCCAAGGGCCATCAGGTCGATCTGATCACCGACGACGAGCTGCACCGGGAAGGCCTCGATCTGCTCAAGTCCTACAAGACCGTTGTCACCGGGTCGCATCCCGAATACCACACCGTGCAGATGCTGGATGCCTTGCAGGCCTACCGCGACTCGGGCGGCAGGCTGGTCTATCTGGGCGGCAACGGCTTCTACTGGAAGATTGCGCTTGATCCGCAACGTGACGGCCTGATCGAGATCCGCCGCGGCGAAGGCGGCATCCGCGCGTGGGCGGCCGAGCCGGGCGAGTACTACAACCAGTTCGATGCCGAGTACGGCGGCCTGTGGCGCCGCAATGCGCGGCCGCCGCAGAAGCTGGTCGGCGTCGGCTTCACCGCACAGGGAAATTTCGTCGGCTCGTATTACCGCATCAAGCCCGAGGCGCGCGGCAATCCGCGAGTCAGCTGGATCTTCGAGGGCGTGACGGCGGACACGGTCGGCGGCGAAGGCTTCAGCGGCCATGGTGCGGCCGGCTTCGAGCTCGACCGCGTCGACAAGCGCCTGGGCTCACCGGAAAGCGCGGTCGTGGTGGCCGCATCGGAGGACCATCCGCGCGACGCGCCCTGGATGCTGGTGCCCGAAGAGCAGCTGACCCACATCACCACCATCCCCGGCGAGACCCACAAGCAGCTGATCCGCGCCGACATGACCTGGTTCGACTGCCCGGGCGGCGGCGAAGTGTTTTCGGTCGGATCGATCACCTTTTGCGGCGCATTGCCGGTCAATCGCTTCGACAACGACATCTCGCGCATTCTCGACAACGTGCTGAGGCGCTTTTGCCGGTGAACGGGCATCGATGGTGGCTGCTGGCCGGCCTGTGGCTGCTGTACACGGCCTTCGGCCTGACGGCGACCGGCATCGCGCCGCTGGTCATCCCGATCGAGAAGGAGCTCGGGATCTCGCACGCCGCGATGGGCAGCATCATGGGCGCGTGGCAGCTGGTCTACATCTTTGCTGCGATGCCCGGCGGCGTGATGCTGGACCGGCTGGGTGGCCAACGCGCGCTGTTCATCGGCGGACTGCTGATCGCGCTGTCGGCGCTCGGGCGCGCGTTTGCCGACGACTACTGGAGCCTCCTGCTGGCCGTCGGCCTGTTCGGCGTCGGCGGCCCGGTGATCTCGTCCGGTGCGCCGAAGGTCGTGTCGCAGCTGTTCAGCGGCAGCGATCGCGGACTGGCGATGGGCATCTACATGACCGGACCGGCGATTGGTGGCGTCGTTTCGCTGACCCTCACGCACTCGGTGCTGCTGCCCTTCTTCGACGGCCACTGGCGCTCGGTGATGCTGCTGTGGGCCGCCCTGGCGGTGGCCGCGGCGGTGATCTGGTTTGCGATCGCCGCGAAGACCGGCCTCAGTGCCCGCGAGAAGGCGATCGCCGCGCCGCGCCTGCCGCAGATGCAGGTGCTGCGCGAGTTGGTCTCGACGCGCGCCGTCCAGATCGTGCTGATGATGGGTGTCGGCGTCTTTCTCTATAACCATGGACTGAACAACTGGCTGCCCGAACTGCTGCGCAGCCACGGGCTGCCGATCGTCGAGGCCAGCTACTGGGCGGCGATCCCGACGGTGATCGGTGTCATCGGCTCGCTGCTGATCCCGCGGCTGGCGACGCCGGATCGGCGGTCCAGGATCCTGATGGCGCTGTGCCTGTCGGCGCTGCTGGCCACCGCGCTGCTGCAGTCCGTCGCGGGCCCGTGGCTGACACTGGGCCTGGTCATGCAGGGCATCGTCCGATCGGGTCTGACCACGGTGCTGGTGCTGACGCTGGTGGAGCTCCCCGCGGTGGGCGCGGCGCGTGCCGGCACCGCCAGCGGTCTGTTCTTTTCGGCGGCGGAAGTGGGCGGCATGCTCGGCCCGCTGAGCCTGGGGATGCTGTATGACGCCACCGGGCACTTCCACGGCGCGCTGGCTGCGCTGTCCGGTGTGGCCGTCCTCCTGACGGTCGGCACCCTGCGACTGCGCCGCCTGACGCCGGTCCAGCCGCCGGCACTGCCGACCTAGTCGTCTCCCGCCGCGCTCAGTCCAGCCGCAGGTGCGCTG
>DAONCJ010000009.1:0-21317 GCA_035401985.1 Burkholderiaceae bacterium
GGACGCGTTCTCGTGGACGAAAGCGCGATAAGTCTGCTGCATCAGCGCGATGGCGTCCGGCTCGGTCAGACGCTGGCCGGTGTTCATCAGGGCGCGAAGGTTCTGGACCACGGTGGGTTCGATCGACAGGCTGTGCTGGACCACGCCCGGCAGGGTGTACGAAGCCTCGGCCCGTTCATGAACGCCGCGGAAGTCGAACGCGCGCGACAGCCCGAGTTCGGCCAGGACGGCCAGGTCGCGCGCCGAAAGGCCGGCCAGGTTGTCAGAGCGGAACAGCCGGCGCCAGCGAACGGGCCGTCCGTCGACACCGAGATAGCCGCCCAGATCGCGGAAGTTTGTGGCGCCGGAGAGATTCAGAGAGCGGCTGGGGGCGGTATCGGGCACGGGTCAATCGCTGAAGGAGGAATGGAACGATCATACCGAAGTGAGTTTGCCGGAGCATGACGGTTCCGCGGTGCAGCCGTACCATCGGGGCCGCGGTGCAGCCACGGCGGCCAGCAGCCGTGCCGGCGCGCCAGGCGCCCGCGCCAGAGGAGTCCGCATGCATATCACCGACCTGTATTTTCGCGGCGCCCGCACCCATCCCGAGCGGCTCGCGCTCAGCGGCGACGGCGGCGACTTCACCTACCGGCAAACCTTCGCGCGGACCAACCGGATTGCCCGCCGGCTGCGCGATGCCGGATATGCCACCGGCGACCGCTTCGCGGTGCTCAGCCCGAACACCGGCCCTGCGTTCATCGCGATGCTGGGCGGCCTGCGTGCCGGGATGGCCTGGTGCAACCTGAACATGAAGGCGGCGCTGCCGGACATCCTGCACATTCTGTCCGCCGGCCGCTGCAACCTGCTGTTCTTCCACGAGTCTGCCGCCGGCATGATCGACGAAATCCGGGCGCAGGTGCCGTCGCTGCGCGACATCGTGTGCATCGGCGGCAGCGATGTGCGCGCGCCTTCGCTCGAGCAGTGGCTGGGCGGCACACCCGATGATCCGCTCGACTTTCGCGTGCCCGAAACGAGCCAGGGTTTCCAGGGCGCCACCGGTGGCACCACCGGGCGCTCCAAGCTGACCGTCGCATCCAACCGATTCATGCTGACCGGCGTGCTGGCCTGGGCCACCTGCCTGCACTTCGATGAGCCACCGGTGAATCTGGCGGTGGCGCCCATCACCCATGCCGGCGGATTCGTGGCCCTGGGCATGGGTCAGTTCGGTGGCACCACCATCATGATGTCGACACCGGATGTGGGAGAAATGATCTCGCTCATCGAGCAGCGCCGCGTGACCACGCTGTTTCTGCCGCCCACGCTCATCTACATGCTGCTGGCCCATCCGCGGGCGGCCACGGCCGACTTCTCGTCGTTGCGCTACCTGATCGCGGCCGCCTCGCCCTTCGCACCCGAGAAGATCGTCGAGGCGGTCGAGCGGCTGGGGCCCGTCGTGTGCCAGGCTTTCGGACAGACCGAGTCTGGCTTTCCGACCACTTTCATGTCGCCTGCAGAGATGGCCGGCGCGGCGCGCGATCCGGCCCGCAGCCATCTGCTGCTCTCCTGCGGCCGACCGACCGTCATCGTCGAGGCGATGGAGCTCATGGACGAGGAGGGCAGGCTCCTGGGGCCTGGCGAAACCGGCGAAGTGGTGTTGCGCGGCCCGACGATGATGGACCGCTATCTCGATGACGAAGCGGCCACGGCGGAGATTCAGAAATTTGGCTGGCACCACACCGGCGACATCGGACGGCGCGACGACGAAGGCTACTTTTACATCACCGACCGCAAGCGCGACCTGATCATCTCCGGCGGCTTCAACATCTTTCCCTTCGAGGTCGAAAGCGCGCTGATGAAGCACCCGGCCGTGCAGGACTGCGCGGTGATCGGCGTGCCCGATGCCAAGTGGGGCGAGGCGGTCAAGGCTTGCGTGCAGCTCAAGCCCGGCGCGGTGGCCGGTGCCGACGAACTGATTGCCTGGACCAGGGATCTGGTCGGTTCGATGAAGGCGCCCAAGTCGCTGGACTTCGTCGGCAGCCTCCCGCGCAGTCCAGTGGGCAAGGTCCTCAAGCGGGATCTGCGCGCGCCGTACTGGGAGGGCAGGACCCGGGCTGTCGGCTGAGATGGTCGATGGCTTCAGACCAGCGCGCTTCGGATACGTGCCGAAATCAGGTCGATGACCGACACGGACAAGATGATGATGATCATCACCGCGCAGGTTTCAGCGTACTGGAATCCGCGGATGATTTCCCAGAGGATGACGCCGATGCCGCCGGCGCCGACCATGCCCACCACGGAAGCCGACCGCACGTTCGATTCGAATCGGTACAAGGTGTACGAGATCCACAACGGCAGCACCTGAGGAATCACCCCGAAGACAATTTCCTCCAGGGCATTCGCGCCCGTGGCGCGGATGCCTTCGACCGGCTGGGTATCGATCGATTCGACCGCCTCCGAAAACAGCTTGGCCAGGATGCCGGTCGTGTGCACGAACAGGGCCAGCACGCCCGCGAAGGGCCCGAGCCCGACCGCGACGATGAACAGCATCGCGAAGACCATCTCGTTGATCGCGCGCGCCGCATCCATGAGGCGGCGAACCGGCTGGTGGATCCAGCCCGGGGTGATGTTCGCCGATGAAAGCAGCCCGAAGGGAACAGCGCACACCACCGCCAGCGCGGTTCCCCAGAGCGCGATCTGCAGCGTGACGATCATCTCCTGGAGATAGAGCCGCCAGTTGCCGAACTTCGGGGGGAAGAAGTCGGAGGCGTAGGTCGCCATGTTCGCCGAGTCTCGGATCAGGTCGAACGGACGCATGTCGGCGCCCTGCCAGGAAGCCGCCAGCAGCGCGAGCACCAGTCCCCAGGCCAGCAGGCCGGGCACACTGGTCTTGGGCATGGCAGCGTGCGCCGCCCGCGATACAACGCTTTCGGTGGGAATGTTCATGGCGTCAGTCCCAGTGCCGATCGCGGCATCGGCGGTTCAGCGCTGAGCAAGCTGCTGCACGAGATCGGCGAGCTTGCGATCGATCTCAGCGAGTCGACCCTGCTTTTCGGCAGCGGCAAGTCCGGAGTCGGCCTCGATCCTGTTGCGCTCCTTGAAGAGCTCGAGCTGGCGAATCGGCACGAGTTGCAGGTTGCTCGACTCCTTGAAGCCGGAAAGCTTCGACAGCTTCATCAGGTTTTCCTTCTCCTGCGGGCCGCCCTTGCCATAGTTGAGGAAGAAGCCCCGGATCGAAGTCTTGATCGAGTCGGGCAGATCCTTGCGCATCACCAGGGGATCGAGCGGGATCAGCGGCGAGGTCCATACAACGCGGATCTGGTTGAACTTGTCCGGAGCCCGTTCGCGCAGCTTGTCGAGGTTTTCGCTGTTGTTGGTGGCCACATCGACCTGCCGGTTGGCGACAGCCAGCGCATTTGACTCGTGGTTGGCGGCGCGCGTCAACTTGAAGTGGGTCCTGGCGTCGATTTTGTTCTGGGCGAACACGTAATAGCTGGGCACCAGGAAGCCGGATGTCGAATTGGGATCGCCATTGCCGAAGGACAGGGTCTTTCCATTCTTCAGCACATCGTCCAATGTCTTGATCGGGCTGTCCTTGTGCACGATGAGGTGGGAGTAATAGCCCTGGGTGCCGTCGGCATTCACCATCTGGCCGAACACTTCGCCGCCGGCGCGGTCGACTGCCTCCATGGCCGATTTATTGCCGAACCAGGCCACGTGGACCTTGTTGAAGCGCATGCCCTCGATGATGCCGGCGTAGTCGGGGGCGAAGAACGCATTGACCTTGTACCCGGTCTTGCGGGCCAAATCCTCGAGGATCGGCTGCCAATCCTGCTTCAGGTTTTGCGACGACTCTGTGGAGATGATGCCGAAATTGAGCTCTTTGAACGGCTGAGGCTGAGCCTGCGCGGGCGAGAGCACGACAAGCGCGGCGGCGGCCACGGCGACCCATAGCGATTTGAACATCGGTTGCTCCAGAAGAAGGGTTGGTCCGAAAGGCGGCTGATGAGGCTCAGGCCGCCGCCAGGGAGGCGCGATCGACGCGTGCCGGAATGGCGCCGCTGGATGAATCGTCAAGCGACGAAATGAGGTCGCCCATCGACAGGATTTCGTCGGCGTCGGCGCCGTAGAGTTCGCGCAGCAGGGCTGGCGTGAGCGCCCGGGATGGGCCGTCGTACACGACCCTGCCTCGGTGCAGTGCGACGGTGCGCGCGCAGTAGCGCATCGCCACGTTCACCTGATGGAGCGAGACGACCACGGTGCAGCCGTCCTCTCGATTCAATGCAGACAGGATGTCCATCACCTTGCGCGACGACTCCGGGTCGAGCGAGGCGATCGGTTCATCGGCCAGCACGAGGCGCGCGCCCTGAACCATGGCTCGGGCGATGGCAGCGCGTTGCTGCTGGCCACCGGACAGCGTCGACGCCCGCTGGCTGCTGCATTCGGCAATGCCGACCCTGCGAAGCGCCTCGATGCCCCTGGCGACTTCGGCCCGCGTGAATTGCCTGATCAGACTGCGCCACCACGGAATCCGGTGCAGCATGCCGGCCATGACGTTGATGATCACGGGCAGGCGCCCGACCAGATTGAACTGCTGAAAGACAAAACCGACCTGTGCCCTGACCGAGCGGATGTCGGCAGCGATACGTCCTCGGGCCTGGACCGTGCGTCCGTGGATGCGGATCAGGCCGCTGGACGTATCGCCCGACATCAGCCCAGCGACATGGCGAAGCAGCGTCGATTTGCCAGAGCCGGAGGCACCAATCAGGGCGACCATCTCACCCGGCCCTACCGTGAGGTTGACCTGCTGCAGCGCTCGGCGTCCGTTGGCAAAGGTCTTGCTCAATCCCCTCACCTCGATGGCGGGCGATGCGCGGAATTCATCGGGGGATGGCCTGTGCATGAAATCTCCGAGTGAGGGCGGGTCCTGGCCGGCAGTATTGGCTTCCAACATGTCATTCGTGTGTCGTCGCGCGGACTTGCCACATGCCTCGCGCCAGATGCCTCGGTCTCTTGCGTATCGGCGCGCTCGAAGTGCAGTTCAGTCGCTCAGCACCCAGTCACGCCGGCGCTGAAACGCAGCGCCACGCGCGGGCTCTTCAAACAAGCACAGCCGATCGAGCCGTGCGGGCGCTTCGCGGTTCAGCGCTGCAGTGAGCGGCGATAGCGCTTGGATCAGGCGCTCGGCCAGATCGGCCCGCTCGCAACCGGCCAACGTCATGTGGAAGCGGAAGCGCTCGAGGACGAGCGGGTACCCATAGGCATGCAACAACTCGAGGCCGCGCCGGTCGAGACGCTCCGGCCGGCGCCTGGCGATGTCGCAGGGCAGCGCAGGCGCCCTGAGGTCATCGAGTTCGATCACGCAGCGCGCGGCCAGTTCTGTGAGCGCTGGCGGCGCTGCCAGAGGCGCCAGGGCGACAAATCCTGGAAAGGCAGCCGGTTCCAGATTTCCCAGCGCGACAGCGCGCAGACTGGCGGCCAGCGCGGAAATCCGCTCCATCAGTTCAGGCAATGTGGCCCCGCTGGTCAGCCTGAATGGCGCCTTCAAGGTCGCATGAAATCCGTAGCGGCGTGCATTGGCCGCCATTGACCGCCATGTCGACGGGTCGATTCCAGCGTGCGCCAGGAACGCGCTCAATGACCCATCGGCATTCGCCTGGGGAGCGAGCAGGCCTGTGCCGAAGCGCCACCACGGGGACTGGGGGGCGGGCGCGAAGTAGATCGCGTACCGCGATGCCTGCTGCGAGGGTTCAGCCATCGCGCTGTCCGGGATCGAACACCGCTTGTGCGTCGACCAGGCCGCTCTGGATGAACGAACCTCGCCCCTGTTCGACGCGAATCAGTCCGGCCTGCCGCAGGTGCGCCAGGGCTTTGCGCAGCGTATGACGTTTGACCTTGAAGCGTGTCGCCAGCGCATGTTCGGCGGGCAGGCAGCCTGTCTCGCAAAAGGCGCGATCTCGAATCTCCCGGGCCAGCGTCTCAGCAATCTGCGTCCAGACGGGCGTGCCGCTCTGGCGCGGCACCGGCCCCCGCGCGTTGGGACGCCGGGCTCTTTGAAAGGCGTTGATTGTCATGGGCCTGACTTGTTGAGCGCCGAAGCTTGGCGCTCTCCAACGTTATCAACCCGTCTAGACAAGCCGATGACAATGCATGGCCAGATCGAACTTGCCCCCGACGGCAGCGCGGAGTATCCCGGCGTTCGGCAGGCTTGGCTGGCGCTGCTGGCCCGAGCGGACATCGAGGAGCTCGACCAGGCCTTCAGTCGCCTCGCTCCGCCTCCCCGCTACGAGTTCCTGCGGCCGCCCGAGTCGGGCATGGTGATGCTGCGGGCCCGCATCGGGGGCACCGGCGACCCCTTCCATCTGGGCGAGGCGAGTGTCACCCGATGCTCGGTGCGCATCCACGGCGGACACACCGGCACCGGCTACGTGCTCGGGCGTCAGCGCCGCAAGGCCGAACTCGTCGCGCTGTTCGACGCGTTGCTGATGGAGCCCGACAACCGCTCGGATCTGGAGCGCTCGCTGCTGCGGCCCTTGCGTGAGCGGCTGCGGGACGAGCGGGCCGCCGGTGCGCAATCCAGCGGCACGACCAAGGTCGAGTTCTTCACGATGGTGCGAGGCGATTGATGGACACGATGTCAGACCTGCCGCTTGGCCTGCGGGACCCGGTCCATGATGCGCAAGCCGCGTTCCGCGCAGCCCTGCGGGCTCTTTCGAGGCCGGGCGAGCCCGTGTCGTATCCGATCAGCGGGCCACCCGTCGCCGGCCTGATGCCGGCGACGGCTGCGCTGCTGCTGGCCCTCACCGACCACGAGACCCCGGTCTGGTGGAATCACGACGGCCCGCTGCGCTGGCTGCGCTTTCACACCGGCGCACCCGCGGTGACGGAACCGGGTCAGGCGCTCTTCGGCGTCGTGCGCGCGGGGGGCGCCGCCGCGCCGTTGACGCAATTCAATCCGGGCACGGATGCGCAGCCCGAGCGTTCGGCCACCGTGCTGATCGAACTGCCCGCTCTGTGCGGCGGCTCCGCGGTTCAATGGTCCGGACCGGGCCTGCGCGAGCCGGTGGTGCGGCGGCTGGCCGGCCTGCCCGCCGGCTTCTGGCGGCAATGGTCCAACAACCATGGCCTCTTTCCAGGAGGCGTCGACGTCCTTTTCACCTGTGGGCACGACATCGTGGGCCTGCCGCGTACCACACGGGCAATCGAACGAGAGGACTGCTGAATGTACGTATCGGTCAAGGGGGGCGAGGCCGCGATTGAAAATTCCTGGCGCCTGCTCGCACAGCAGCGTCGGGGCGACCTCGCGTACAGCGAGTTGGGGCTCGGGCAAATCGCGTCGCAATTGCGACTGGCGGTTCATCGTGTGATGACGGAGGGTTCGCTGTACGACCCCGAGCTTGCCGCGCTTGCCATCAAGCAGGCCAGTGGAGACCTGTACGAAGCGGTGTTCCTGCTGCGCGCCTACCGCACCACGCTGTCGCGCTTCAGCTGCTCATTGCCGCTGGAGACCGGGCGCATGACGATCAGGCGGCGGATCTCAGCTGCCTTCAAGGATCTGCCCGGCGGGCAGGTGCTTGGCCCCACAGCGGACTACACACAGCGGCTGCTGGACTTCAGCCTGATGGCGGATGCCGCTGCGCCACCGGCAATTCCGTCGGCCGAGCCTGTCCCTTCCGCGATGCCGCGTGTGTTGTCGCTGCTCGACCAGGAGGGCCTGATCGAATGCGAGTCGCCGACGACTCCTGCGCGCGAGCCCTTCGACCTTACCCGCGAGCCGCTGCAATTTCCTGCCGCCCGCGATGCCCGGCTGCAGGCCCTTGCGCGAGCGGACGAGGGCTGGCTGCTGGCGCTGGGTTATTCGACGCAGAGGGGTTACGCCAACACCCATCCCTTCGCAGGCGAAATCCGCATGGGTGATGTCAGTGTCGAGATCGTCCCGGATGAACTCGGCTTCGCGATCGACATCGGCGATGTCACGCTCACCGAGTGTCAGATGATCAATCAGTTCAGCGGCGACCGCGAGCATGCGCCCCGCTTCACCCAGGGCTACGGCCTGAGTTTCGGCGAAGGCGAGCGCAAGGCGATGTCGATGGCGCTGGTCGACCGCTCGCTGCGGGCCCGCGACCTCGGCGAGCCGCTGCTCGCGGCCGCCCAGGATGAGGAGTTCGTCCTCGCCCATGGCGACAGCCTCGAGTCGTCGGGGTTCGTGCAGCACCTGAAGCTGCCGCACTACGTCGACTTCCAGTCGGAGCTCGAACTGCTTCGGCGCCTTCGTACCCGTCACGAATCGACAGAGGTGAAGCCTTGACCGGTCCTTCAGCGTCCACCCCACTCGAGCCGTCGGCGATCCACCAGGGCGAGCACGACTACAACTTCGGCTTTCTCGATGAACAGACCAAGCGCCACATCCGGCGGGCGTTGCTCAAGGCGGTCGCGATTCCAGGCTGTCAGGTGCCATTCGGCGGCCGCGAGATGCCCCTGCCGTATGGCTGGGGCACTGGCGGTATCCAGGTCACGGCGTCTCTGATCGGCCGAGAGGATGTGCTGAAAGTAATCGATCAGGGAGCTGACGGCACCGTGAATGCGGTGAACATCCGGCGCTTCTTCGCGCGCACGACCAGCGTTCGGACGACGACGCGCACGGAGCTGGCGAGCATCATCCAGACCCGCCATCGCATTCCCGAGAAGGCGCTGCACGAAGGGCAGATACTGGTGTTCCAGGTGCCGATGCCCGAGCCGCTGTTCCGCCTGGAGCCGCGCCGGGCCGAGACGATCAAGCTGCATTCGTTGGCGGAGTACGGGCTGATGAGTGTCCGCCTGTATGAGGACATCGCGCAACTCGGTGCGATCTCGCGCACCTATGACTATCCGGTGCAGGTGAACGGCCGGTACCTGATGTCACCGTCGCCAATCCCGAAATTCGACAACCCCAAGCTGCACATGAGCCCGGCTCTGCAGCTGTTCGGTGCCGGCCGCGAGAAGCGTCTGTATGCGGTGCCGCCCTATACGCCGGTACGCAGCCTGGCCTTCGACGATCATCCCTTCGAGGTCCAGCGCTGGGACCAGGCTTGCGGACTGTGCGGCTCGGCGGTCAGCTTTCTGGACGAGGTGGTCATCGACGACGCCGGTGGACGTATGTTCGTGTGTTCCGACACCGACCATTGCAGTGGCCCTGGAATTGCCCGCGACCCGCAGTCCGCAGAGACGCTCGCACCGTCCGGTGCGCCGGCGAGTCTGGTGCCTTCGCCATGAGCGACGATCTGCTGCTGTCGGTGCGAGGCGCGGGCAAGCGATACGGGTCGCGATGGGCCTGCCGCAATGTGTCGTTCGACCTCCATCCTGGCGAGGTGCTGGCGGTGGTGGGCGAGTCGGGGTCTGGCAAGACCACGCTGCTCAAGCTGCTGTCGATGCGGCTGGCGCTCGACGAAGGAAGCGTCCATTACGCGGCACGCCCCGACGGGTCAGGTCCGGGCGGGCTTCGCGACCTGGCGGATCTGTCAGAAGCTCGCCAGCGCATGCTCAGCCGCACCGAGTGGGGCTTCGTCGATCAGAACCCGAGAGATGGCTTGCGCATGGCGGTGTCGGCCGGGGCCAACGTCGCTGAACGCTTGATGGTCCTCGGAGCGGAGCATTACGGCCGGCTTCGCGACGAGGCTCGCGACTGGATGGGCCGGGTCGAGCTGGCGGGGGACCGGATCGACGACATGCCGAGCGAGTTTTCCGGAGGCATGCAGCAGCGCCTGCAGATTGCCCGCAATCTGGTGACCCGTCCGCGGCTGGTATTCATGGACGAACCGACCTCGGGGCTCGACGTGTCGGTCCAGGCCCGTCTGCTCGATCTGCTGCGCTCGCTGGTCGATGATCTCGGACTGGCCTGCGTCGTGGTTACTCACGATCTCGCGGTGGCCCGCCTGCTGGCCCATCGAATGCTGGTA
This sequence comes from Burkholderiaceae bacterium, assembly GCA_035401985.1. Taxonomy (GTDB): domain Bacteria; phylum Pseudomonadota; class Gammaproteobacteria; order Burkholderiales; family Burkholderiaceae_E; genus Quisquiliibacterium. Next base: position 9,912 of record DAONCJ010000009.1, read on the forward strand.
ATGAAGGACGGTGCAGTGGTCGAGTCCGGGCTCACAGATCGGGTGCTCGATGACCCTCATCACCCCTATACGCAGTTGCTCGTCTCTTCGGTGCTGATGCCATGAACGAGCAACCATTTCAGATCCAGACCGTGGTCCGCGTGCGCGGGCTCGCCAAGACCTTTGTGCTTCACAACCGGGGGGGCGCCGAACTGCCGGTGTTCTCTGGCCTGGACATGGACGTGGCCGCCGGCGAATGCGTCGTTCTTGCCGGTCCCTCCGGCTGCGGCAAGAGCTCGCTGATGCGTTGCCTGTACGGCAATTACGCGCCCAGCGGCGGCACCGTCGAACTCAGGCACGGTCAAAGCTGGCTCGATCTTTCGGAGGCGTCCCCGCGTCAGGTGATAGCGGTGCGGCGCAGCACCATCGGGTACGTCTCGCAGTTTCTGCGGGTAATTCCTCGTGTGTCCACGCTCGAGCTGGTGTCAGAGCCTCTTCGTCGACTCGGCTTCAGCCGTGCGCTGGCCGATGACCGCGCGCGGCAACTGCTGGATCGGCTCGCGCTTCCCGAACGGCTATGGCATCTGCCGCCTTCCACTTTTTCCGGCGGCGAACAGCAGCGCGTCAATGTGGCGCGAGGACTGATCGCACCGCGACCGGTGCTGCTGCTTGACGAACCGACCGCTTCTCTGGATCCGCGCAATCGGCAGACCGTGGTCGATCTGATCGGCCGGGCCCGGGACGACGGGGCTGCGATCATCGGCATCTTCCATGACGCCGAGGTGCGCGACGCGGTGGCCACCCGCTCTTTTGACCTGGGCACCTGCCGGCCCCAGCGAGCCCCCGAGGAGATGGCGACATGAGTGAACGAATTCTGCGCAATGCGCGCATCGTTACCCCCGATGAGTGCATTGTCGGCACAGTCCAGATTCGAAATGGCGTGGTCGGCGATGTGGCCAGTGGCGCCAGCAGCTGCCTTGGTGCCGAGGACATGGAGGGCGACTATCTGATGCCCGGACTGGTGGAGCTGCACACGGACAATCTCGAGAAGCACATGCTGCCGCGCCCCGGCGTGCACTGGGACCCCTACTCGGCCACCGTGGTCCACGACGCGCAGTGCGCAAGCGCGGGCATCACCACAGTGCTCGATGCGGTGGTGGTCGGCAGCCGTGATCAGGAGAGTGTGCGCGCGAGGATGCAGGAGACCGCGATCGGCAGCGTGGAGCGCTGTCGCGATGATGGCGTGCTGCGGGCAGATCACCTGCTGCATCTGCGATGTGAGGTGGCCGCTGCGGACATCCTGGCCGTCTTCAGTCGGCATGTGGATCGGCCCGACCTCAAGCTCATCTCGGTGATGGACCACACCGCCGGCCAGCGGCAATGGCGTGACCTGGACAAGTACCGGCAGTACATGGAGCGCAACGGCCGCTATACAGACGAGTCGTTCCGCGACATGCTGGCGGCGCAACGCGAGGGCCATGAAGAATGGGCCGCCGGACACCGCCTGCAGGTTGTGGCGGCGGCGCGTGAGCGCGCCATCCCGGTCGCAAGCCATGACGATACCGAGATCGAGCACATCTCGGAGGCGAGTGCGCAAGGCATCACGATGTCGGAGTTCCCGACCACCGTGGATGCCGCCGTGGCGGCGCGCGCGGCCGGCATGGACATCATCATGGGTGCGCCCAACCTGGTCCGCGGCGGCTCCCATTCGGGCAACGTGTCGGCGGGCGAGCTGGCCGGGCTGGAACTGCTGGACATCCTGTCGTCGGACTATGTGCCCACCAGCCTGCTGATGGCGGTGTTCACGCTGCGGCACTCGCTGGACTGGTCCTGGCCCCGCGCCGTCGCCACGGTGAGCCGGACGCCGGCCCGCGCTATCGGGCTGCTGGACCGTGGCGAGATCGTCCAGGGTCGTCGCGCGGACCTGATCCGGGTGCGCTCTCGGGATCAGCGGGGCGTCGTGATGGGCACCTGGGTGAACGGCGCGCGCGTCGCCTGAGCGGCGTGCTGCGGCAGTCTTGTGCGCGGCGTGCTGCGGCAGTCTCGTGCGCGGCGCGCGGACCGCAATGCCGGGCATCCTGTCCGCCGCCAGGGTGCCTCTCGGTCACATGCGCGACCGCAGTCCTTCCGGAGATGCCGCGTAACCGGTCAAGGTGCGCTCGGCGTGCCGCAGTCTCCAGTCGAGCATCTTTTGCGCGTATCGGAGGATGATCGGGGCATAGGCGGGCTGGGCCGCCACATTGCGCATCTGTCCCGGATCGGCATCCAGATCGAAGAACAGAGGGGCCATCGCCCCGAAATGCACGTACTTGTAGTGTTCGTCCTGGATGACCGCCAGTGAGCAGTCATCCATCCGCATGCCCAGCGCCGATTCGGGTTTCGAATAGAAAAGATCCCGGAAGTCGTACTCATAGTGGACCTCCGTACGCCATCCCTCGGGCGCTGCGCCGTCGCGTACGAACGGCAGCAGCGAATGCCCGTCACAGGTGCGGGGTACCGGCAGGCCCATCCAGTGCAACAGCGTTGGCATGGTGTCGATGGTTTCGGTGAACCGGTCGATCCGGCTGCCGCGGGTGCCGTCGGCCTCGCGACAGGGGTCGCGGACGATCATCGGAATGTGAAAGCTCTGATCGAAGTATCCGATCTTCCCGAGCAGGTGGTGGTCGCCGAGCTGCTCTCCATGGTCGCTTGTCAACACGATCAGCGTGTTTTCCCACTGCCCGGTGTCCTTCAGGAACTGGAAGACCCGGCCCAGTTGCGTGTCGACCTCTGACATCAGCCCATAGTAGGTGGCGCGCATCTGGCGCACCTCCGCCTGGCTCATGTCGCTGCCCAGCCCCTGACCATTCTGGAAGAAGTTCTGGCGCCCGATGTTTTCCACGTAGAACCGCAGCAGAGGGTGCTGTGCGGACTCTTCTGCGGCGGAATCCGCGCGTACGGCGGGCGGGCACTGCGCGGCGTCGTACATGTCGTGATAAGGCGCCGGCGCCGAGAACGGCGGATGCGGCCGGTAGTAGCCCAGATGCAGGAACCACGGCTTGTGCGGCGTGCTGCGCAGATGATCGATGCCGCGGTCGGTGAACCAGGTCGTGTCGGACAGCGCAGCCGGAATGCGGCTCGGTCGCCCTGTCGCGCCGAATTCATGAGACTCGAGTCCTTCCGGCAGCCAGATGTCCCAGGGGTTGTCCGGCATTGCGAAGCCCTGCGAGGCCACCCATGAAAAGTAGGCCTCCATCTTCATGCCCCAGGAGCCGACCGGTCGCCAGCCCTCCATGTCGGCACCGAGCACCTTGAATCTCGGATCCTGTGCCGCCACGACGCGCGGGTCGGGCGTGGTGGTGGTGTAGCCGACCAGCGCCGGGTCATAGCCGGCCTTGCGAACCTCGAATGCGATGTTGGTATGCCTCGCATCGAGCGGGATGGTGTTCTGCACGGCGCGGTGGTTCATCATGTACAGCCCGGTCAGCAGGCTGGCTCGCCCCGGTCCGCAAGGCACTGCCTGCGTGTAGTGCCGCGCGAATGTCACGCCCTCAGCCGCCAGCGCTGCGATGTTGGGTGTCCTGATCACCGGATGGCCGAGCATCGGCAACGTGTCGCCCCGCCATTGATCGACCACGATCAGCAGAACGTTCTTGCGGGTCTTGTTTGTCATCGGGGCAGCCTCAGCGGAGTGTGGGATCGAGCCGGTCGCGCAGCCAGTCGCCGACCAGGCTCACCGAAAAAGTCGTCAGCACGATCACCGCGCTCGGCACCAGCAGAATCCAGGGCGCCGACTGCAGGTACTCGCGGCCATACCCGACCATGTTGCCGAGGCTTGTCATCGGCGGCTGAACGCCCAGCCCCAGAAAGGACAGGCCGGACTCCAGCAGGATCACTTCGGGGAAGGTCAGCGTGACGCCGACAATCAGAGTGCTCGCGATATTGGGCAGCACATGAACCGCGTAAACCCGCATCGGCGACGCCCCGATCTCGCTGGCCGCCGCCGCATAGCCCTGCTCGTTGGCTGCGATGGTCAGGCCGCGCGCAATGCGTGCCGAACGCTCCCAGCCATAACAGCCCATCAGGGCGATGAACAGGGTCAGGGTATTGCCGAAAAATGCGAGCACCGCCAATGCGATGATCATGAAGGGCATCGAGGCCTGGAAGTCGACCAGCGTGAGCACGACCTGCTCGACCCAGCCGCGGAAGTGGGCCGCCAGAAAGCCGAGCGACACGCCGAGTGTGGCCGACAGCAGGGTGCTGACGAAGGCGACCAAGAGGCTGATGCGCACCGAGATGACCAGTCGCGACAGCACATCGCGGCCGAGTTCGTCGGTGCCCAGCCAATGCGCTGTCGACCCGCCCATGAACGCGGGCGGTGCAAGGCGGGCGGTCAGATCGAGCTTGCTGTATCCGTATGGCGCCAGCAGGTCCGCGAACAGGGCTACCGCCAGGACCGCCAGGAGCCAGCCGATCGCAGCAATCACCAGCACCGGATACTTCGACAGGATGCGCCGCAGGCTGCCTCGGCCCTGGGCCGGGCCATTGGCCGATGTTGTTGCGATCGCATCGGCTGACGGCATTGCGATCGCTCTTGAGTCGGCCATCTCAGGCTCCTTCCCGGCGCGTCTGCCCGGCACGCAGGCGAGGGTCGATCAAGCCATACAGGGCATCGACCAGGAGGTTGGAGCTCACCATGGTGAGAGCCACCAGCAGCAGCAGGCATTGCACGACTGCGAGGTCCCGATTGGCAACTGCCGACACCAGGAGTCGGCCGGCGCCCGGCCAGGAGAACACGCTCTCCACCACCACGGCGCCTGCAATCAGGCTGCCGACCATGAAGCCCACGACAGTCACCGTGGGAATGGCCGCGTTGGGCAGCGCGTGTCCTCGAACGACCTGTCGCCACAGCAGGCCCTTGGCCGAAGCTGTGCGGATGTACGGTTGTCCCATCACCTCCAGCATCGCCGAGCGGGTGAACCGCGCAAGCACCGCGGCTCCGCCCAGGCTAAGGGTGATGATCGGGAGGACAGCGTGCTGCCAGGTGGCATTGCCGCCGCTGGGCAGCCAGCCCAGGCCAACCGCGAAGACCAGCACCAGGCCGAGCCCGAGCACGAAACTCGGAATGGTGTAGCCGGCGACCGAGAGGCTCATCACGAGCCGGTCGGCCAGCGAATTTCGATGCAGCGCGGCGAAGACACCCGCCGGAATGCCGATCAGCAGCTTGAGCGCGAAGGCGGGCAGCGCGATGGCGAGCGTGGCGGGAATGCGTTCGATGACCAGATCCATCGCAGGGCTGCTGTCGCGCATCGACTGACCGAAATTGCCCTGCAGCAGATTCATGAAGAAGCCCAGGTACTGCTTCCACAGCGGTGCGTCCAGTCCCCAGCCGCGACGAAAGGCTTCGAGGGCTTCAGGCGGCGCATCCGGCGACATGATCAGCATCGCCGGATCGCCCGAAAGGCGAAGGATCAGGAATGCGAAGCTGAGCACCAGAAATACCGTGAGCAGCGCCCGCATCAGTCGCAGTGCGAGATAGCTCAGCATGCGAGCGCTCCGGGGCTTGCGCTGTCCGACAGGGGCGCCAGCAGATGACAGGCCACTCTGCGTCCGCCACCTATCTCGGCAAGTTCGGGCCGGCGCTCGCGGCACAGCGGTAGGGCGGATGCGCAGCGCGGATGGAATGCGCATCCGCCGGGCACCTTCATGGGATTGGGCGGATCGCCCTCGAGCACGATCCGGCGGATGCCGTCGCGGCGCCATGGCGACGGTATCGCCGAGACCAGCGCCCGCGTGTAGGGGTGGGCGGGCCGATGAAACAGATCCTCCGGGCCACCCTGCTCGACGATGCGTCCGAGGTACATCACGGCCACTTCGTCGCTCACCTGACGCACCACCTTCAGGTCATGGCTGATGAACAGAAAGGCCACGCCGAAACGCGCCTGCACGTCGTGCAACAGGTTGATCACCTGCGCCTGGATCGAGACATCGAGCGCCGAGATCGGCTCGTCGCAGACCAGCAGACTGGGCTGCAGGATCAGCGCCCGCGCCAGCACCACGCGCTGACGCTGCCCGCCCGAAAGTTCATGCGGATAGCGCTCGAACAGATGAGGGGTGAGGCCGACCGAGGCCATCAGGTCACGTGCCCGTTCGAGGCGTTCGGGTGCGCTCCCCTGCCCGAAGACCAGCAGGGGCTCGGCCACCTGGGCCACCACTTTCAGGCGACGGTCGAGCGCGCCCATGGGGTCCTGGTAGACCATCTGCATCCGGCGGCGCAGCGCCCGCCAGGCGGGTCCGCGGCGCGCCGTGACCGGCTCGCCTTCGAAGCGGATTTCCCCGCTGGTCGGTGACATCAGGCCCAGCACCAGCCGCGCGGTCGTTGACTTGCCGCAACCGGATTCGCCCACCAGTCCCAGCGTCTTTCCGGCCGGCAACCTGAAGGACACGCCATCGACCGCCCGCAGCAGCCCGGGACGGCCGAACAGACCGCCGGGCAGTCGAACCGGAAAATGCCGGGCCAGTTGAGTCGTCTCGAGGAGCGGGTTCATGCGTCGAGCGCGCGCAGGCACGCCACCAGATGGTTCGGCCCGACCGAGCGCGCGGCTGGCGCGGCTTCGGAGCAGGCCGCGTAGGCCGTCTGACAGCGGGGGGCGAAGCTGCAGCCCCTGGGCAGGCGTCCCGGTTCGGGCACGCTGCCGGGGATCGCAACGAGTCGCCGCCGCGGGCCGATGTGATCGGGCATCGCGGCCAGCAGGCCGCGGGTGTACGGGTGGCGCGGGCGCTCGAAGAGCTGCCTTGCAGGCGCCTGCTCGACCATCCGGCCGGCGTACATCACGGTCACGCGGTCGCAGATGTCGGCGATCACTCCGAGATCGTGCGAGATCAATGCCAGCGCCATGCCGCTGTCGCGCCGGATCTCGCCGAGCAGATCGAGGATCTGTGCCTGGATCGTGGCGTCCAGCGCGGTCGTCGGTTCATCGGCCACCAGCATGTCGGGTTCGCCGGCCAGCGCCATTGCGATCATCACCCGCTGATTCATGCCGCCCGACAGTTCGTGCGGATACGCGTCGAGCCGGTTGGCCGCGCTCGGGATATGCACCCGGTCGAGCAGGCGCGTGGCTTCGGCACGCGCGGCTCGCGCATCGAAACCGCGATGCAGCGACACGGACTCGGCGAGTTGCCGGCCGATCCGCTGGACCGGATTCAACGAGGACACCGGGTCCTGGAAGATCATCGCGATCCGTCTGCCCCGGATCGGGGCCAGTGCATCGCCGTTCAATCCGTGGATGGGCTGTCCATCCAGCAGCACGCTGCCCTCGACCCTCGCCCGCGGTCCCAGCAGCCCGAGTACCGCCAGCCAGGTGACGCTTTTGCCGCACCCCGACTCACCGACAATGCCGACCGTCTCGCCACGGTCGATCTGCAGATCGATGCCATGCAGCACCGGCATCAGACGCCGGCCATCGTCGAACGCAACCCTGAGCCCGTGGATGCTGACGAGCGCGGGCGGCGCGGTGAGCAGGCTCGCCGCACGAGAGGCCAGCGCGCCACTCGGGGGCACCGCCCGCTCGCGGCGTTCAGGCCGCTCGGTCGAGGAATGCGCCGCATCCAGCAGACGAGGCATCATTTCTGCGGGTACCGCAGATTGGTCGCGCGGAAGTCCATCGCGAAGGTGGGGGACCACTTCCAGGCGATGTCTTTTCGTTTGCCGTAGAACACCACGTTGCGGTGCAGGACGGTATACGCGGGGTCTTCCCGCTCGGCGATTTCGAGCATGCGCCGAAAGGCGCGGCCGCGATTGGCCATGTCGGTCGACGTCTCGAGCAGGCCCGACAGCGCATTGAATTCGTTGTTGCTCCATTCACCGGCCTGCTGCTGCTGGCCGTTGGGGCCGTGCTGGTTGACGATCGAACTCACCGGGTCGCTGAACGGCGCCGAGTTGGACCAGTCGCGAACCGCGCGGGGACTGTTGCGATCGAAGATCTGCTGCCAGTTCTCCTTCATCTGCATGTCGACGTTAAGGCCGACCGCGCGCCACATCTCGGCCAGCACCTGGGCCGTCTGCACCTGGTTGGTGTAGTAGTTGTTGAGCACGCGGAACGGGATGGGTTGACCCTTGTAGCCGGCTTCCTTGATCAGTCGCATCGCCAGCGCAGGGTCGTACTTCGGCACGGTCCAATCCTTCTGGAACATGGCCCCGTAGTACTCCCACTGCAGGCCTGCGGGCACACTGGTGCGATTGCCCCACAAGGACTTGACGATTGCATCACGATCGATCGCATGAGCCATCGCCAGCCGGATGCGCGGGTCCGCCAACTGCGGATGCGATTTGTCGAATACGATCAGGCGATGGTTCAGTACCGGCCCGCCGACCACCTCGAACCGGGGATTGGCCTCGATCGTCTTGATCTGGTCAGGAGGGATGTCGGTGACGAAGTCATATTCGCCGGTGAGCAGGCCGTTGACCCGCCCAGCCACTTCGGGGACGACCTGATACCGGATCTCCCGCACGGTCGGCCGCCCGCCGTAGTAATCGTCATGGGCCGCGAGCACCAGCAGGTTGTCAGGACGAAACTCCTTGACCTTGAATGGTCCTGCGCTCACCGGATTGCGCGCCCAGGCCGCCCAGTCCTTGGCGGCGAGGTAGGCGCGCCTGGAAATGATCTCCGATCCCGATCGGGCAAGCCGGCCTTCCATCGTCACGTCCGGCACCGCGTTGACGAAGCGCACCGTGTACTTGTCGACGACCTTCACCTCTGCCAGCGAAGGCCACAGTCGGCGGGCGATCGCAGGCACCTCCGGCGGCGGCGTCGGGCCAAGCGCCTTGGTGGCGGTCGTGAACAGCGCTTTGCCGTCGCCTACGCGGGCCGTGGTGGGCGTATCACCGACTCGAAAGGGCTTCGTTGTCCCGAACATGTGCTCGGGGCCGAACGTGAATGCCACGTCATCGGCCGTGACCTCGTCCCCGTTGTGAAAGCGGGCGCCCTTGCGCAGCTTGAGTTCGACGGTTCGATCGTCGATCCGCTTCCAGGACGTCGCAAGACCCGGGATCGGCGCCAGGTCACCTTGGCGGTCGAGCTCGATCAGCGGTGAAAAGATCATCGGGAAACTGCGCGAGCCCACGTTGCTTTGCTCGCGCAATGCGGTCAGGGTTCCTGACGTGGACACCTGTTGCACCGCCACCTTGAGCACCGGACGGGCGTCCGATTGTGCCGCGATGGGCTGTGCGATCGTCCACGCGGCGATGACTGCCACGCAGAGTCGGATCGGATTTTTCATGGTCGACCTCACGCTATCGGAATGAGCGGATGTTCCAGCCGGAACAAGTCGAGCCTGTGACATCGCGCGAAGTCTTCAGAATTTGATGGTTGTCGACGCGGTCACGCTGTCGTCATATCGGCGCAAGATCATCGGGCACCATGACTAACGACCAAGTGCATCCCGACGGCGAAGCCGCCAGCGTCATCCTGCGGGTGCGAAGCGTCTGGATTTCGGACCTGCACCTGGGCACGCCAGGGTGCCAGGCGCAGGCGCTGCTGGATTTCCTGCGCGGCACCGACTGCGAGACCTTGTATCTCGTCGGCGACATCATCGACGGATGGCAGTTGCGCCGTACCTGGTACTGGCCTCAGACCCACAACGATGTCATTCAAAAAATTCTGCGCCAGGCCCGCAAGGGCACTCGCGTGGTGTTCGTGCCGGGCAACCACGATGAATTCGCGCGCCGCTACGTCGCACACAACTTCGGCGGTGTCGATGTGGTCGATGATTGCATCCACGTCACCGCTGACGGGCGCAGGCTCTGGGTGACCCACGGCGACTTGTTCGACGGAGTCATTCAGTGCGCGAAGTGGCTCGCTTACCTGGGCGACGCGGCCTATGGATTCACGCTCAAATTCAATCGCTGGTTCAACGGCGCGCGCGCGCGCCTGGGCTTGCCCTACTGGAGCCTGTCGCGTTACCTGAAGCTCAAGGTCAAGCGGGCAGTCAGCTACGTCAACGAGTTCGAAACGGCGGTTGCCCGCGAGGCGCGTCGCAGAGGCGCACACGGCGTGGTCTGCGGGCATATTCACCACGCCGAGATGCGCGAAATCGACGGCATCCTGTATTGCAACGATGGCGACTGGGTCGAAAGTCTGACCGCGCTGGTCGAACACTTCGACGGCCGACTCGAGATCATCGACAAGAGCGCGAATGCCCTGGTGCCGGCGCGTGTCGCGCAAACCGCCAGTCTGCCGCAGCCGAGGCCCACTCTGGCGCCTGAGCCGCTGGTGGCGGGCCGTTCGGGGTCGGTGGCGCGGTCAATTCACGCCAGAGCGGACTGATCCGGCGCCAACGCCGGTTGCGTGGGCCGCGCGATTCTCTGTCTATCCAACGCCGCACGGCTTGCCGCCGAGAAGAACCTGGGCGCTCTGCTGGCGAGCTTCGCCGCGATTCGGGCGATCCAGCCTCGGGCCCGGCTGCTGCCAGTGGGCGATGGGCCGCAGCGCGCGCAGCTCGAGTCGCTGTGCCCGGATGGGATATTCGCCGGGCAGCGCAGCGGCGAAGACCTTGCCGCGCACTATGCGTCGGCCGACCGGTTCGTGTTTCCCAGCCTGACGGAAACCTTCGGCAACGTCACGACCGAGGCGACCGCGCGACGCCGAAGGCAGGGCAGCACGATCGGCAGACTTCGCCGGCCGCTGCTGGCGGGCAAGCCAGACGACAATCCCTTAAACTGGGCGTCCGCCGGCCCGCTTAGGGTAGGCACCAGTCCTGACTCCCGATCTGATCGGCTGGGATACTCCGCATTCCTACGGCGCCTGCCATGAACGCCACCTCAGAGCCCGAAGGACCGCAAGGTCCACCCGTCGACGAACCGATCGAGCGATGGGTCACCCGCGATGGCGCCGAGATCAGACTTCGCGCCGTCTCCCCTGGGGACGTCGCCCTGTCGAAGGATTTTCTGGCGTCGCTGTCGTTCGGCACCCGATACTTTCGATTCGGTCGTGGCGACTTCGAGTACCCGGACGACGTGCTGCGCAAGCTCTGCGCCCCGGCTCCCGGCGAGCGCGCCCAGTTCATCGCGCTCGTCCGGCGCGATGGCATCGACCGGATGATCGGGTCCGCCCGCTATGTCGTGCAGGACGATGGCAGGACCTGCGAAATGGCGATCGTCGTTCACGATGCCTGGCAAGGCCATGGCGTTGGCCGCCGACTGCTGAGCGCGCTGGTCGAACAGGCCAGACGGGACCGGTTGCAGACGATGGTCGGCAAGGTCCTCGGCAGCAATGCCGGCATGGCCGAGTTCGCGCGGCACCAGGGCTTCACGATCGACGAACAATCGCAGTCCGGACTGAAGACGATCGTTCGTTCGCTCGCCCCATAGGTTCAATCTGTGGATGGCGGGTTACCGCCGTCGCCTCCGTCCGACGCAACCTGGTGGCCGCGGCTTCGCGCCGAGGATCA
>DAONCJ010000010.1:0-20995 GCA_035401985.1 Burkholderiaceae bacterium
GCTTGCCCACCACGATGCCCCCGGCGCGGTTGGCCAGGCGCACGGCTTCATCCATCGGACGCCCCAGCGCCATCATCGCGGCGAGCACCGACACGACGGTGTCTCCCGCCCCCGAGACGTCGAACACCTCGCGGGCCTGGGCCGGCACGTGCGTCGAGCCGCCTTCGGAAAAGAGCGTCATGCCTTCCTCGGACCGGGTCAGCAGCAGGTGGCGGATCTCGAGCGATTCACGCAGCGCCTGAGCGCGCCGGTGGAGGTCTGCCTCGCTGCTCCAGGCGCCCACCACTTCGCGCAGTTCGGCCCGGTTGGGCGTGAGCAGCGCCACGCCGCGATAGCGCTCGTAGTCGTCGCCCTTGGGGTCGGCGATGATCGGCACGCCGGCCTGCTTCGCGGCGGCGATGATGTGATCGATGTGGGCCAGTCCGCCCTTGCCGTAATCCGACAGCACCAGCACCTGCGCGGCCGCAAGGGCGGCGCTGATGTCCTGGAATTTGCGCGCCAGCGACTCGGGTGTCGGCGCATCCTCGAAGTCGATCCGCAGCAGCTGCTGCTGGCGGCCGATCACGCGCAGCTTGATCGTGGTCGGCATCGACGGGTCGCGGACCAGCTGGCATTCGATGCCGGCCTGACGGGCCAGCGCTTCGATCACAGTGCCCGGCTCGTCGTCGCCGACCACACCGACCAGGGTCGCCCGGGCACCGAGCGTGGCCAGGTTGCGCGCCACATTGGCCGCACCACCCAGACGCTCGTCGCGCCGGGTGACGCGCACCACCGGCACCGGCGCCTCGGGCGAAATCCGGTTGACGTCGCCGAACCAGTAGCGGTCCAGCATGATGTCGCCCACCACCAGCACACTGGCCCTCGAAAAATCGATCATCGGCCTGCCTCGAGTTCTTCACCGCGCTTGGGTGCGTAGGTGTCCCAGCGGCTGCAGCCTGGACATTGCCAGTAGAACTGGCGCGCCTTGAAGCCGCAGTGCGTGCAGACGTAGCGCGACAGCCGCCGGGCCTGTGGCGCGATCAGCTGCTGCGTCAGGTCGCGCTCGGGATCGGCACGGCCCCCGGCGGCCGCCTTGCGCAGACCCAAAAGCTTCTCGAGACCGAGCAGCGAGGGCTGACTGCGCAGCTGCTCGTCGGCCCAGGCCAGGGCCGGCTCGGCTCCTTTGCTCGACGTCAGCGCATCGGCCAGCGCCGACAGCGTGTCGACGCCCGGATGCTGGCGATGCGCGGCCTCCAGGGCGGCCATGCCATCGTCCAGCCGTCCGATCTGCTGATGCGCGTCGAGCCAGCTGCGTGCGATCAGCGCCGCGAAGGCTGGCTTGCGCTCGAGCACCGGACGCCAGGCATCGATCGCGGCCTGGGGCTCGCCTTCAGCCAGCGCCAGCTCGCCCTGCAGCAGCCGCGGCCGCGGGTGTTCGGCGTCGGCCAGACGGGCGGCGCCGATTTCACGGGCGGCGGTTTCGAGCCGCTGGGGCGACTGACCGGCCAGCGCCTGTGCCGCGAGTTCGCAATGGAACTGGGCGATCTCGCGGCCGAGCTTTTCGCCCGAATCGCCTTGCAGGCGGGTGGCCAGTTCGATCGCCTGCGACCAGTCGCGCACCATCTGCGCGAGGGCCAGCCGGTGACGCAGCGCCGGCGCCGAATAGCGCGAGCCCTCGAGGCGGTTGAACGCGTCCTCCGCCCGATCGAGCAGGCCCGCCCGCAGGAAGTCCTGGCCCAGTTCGAAGACCGCGTGCTCGCGCTGGGCGTCGTCCAGATCCCGCCGATCGGCAAGGTTCTGATGCACACGGATCGCACGATCGGTCTCGCCCCGGCGCCGGAACAGATTGCCCAGTGCGAAGTGCAGCTCGACCGTTTCCGGGTCGAGACGCACCACGTCGATGAAGGCATCGATGGCCTTGTCGGGCTGCTCGTTGAGCAGGAAGTTCAGACCGCGGAAGTACGCGTCAGGCAACTGCCCCGAGGGCTTGGGGGACTGGCGTGAATCGAGCCGCGAGGCCAGCCAGCCCAGCCCGAAGAACAGCGGGATGACCAGCAGCCACCACGTCTCGAATTCCATGTCGTCCCGTGATCAGCGCAAGGGCAGACCGTTGACGATCGGTCCGGTGGCCGGCACGTCGGGAGGCGCAGGCTGCGCGGCCGGAATGGGACGCGCAGTGGTCTTGATCTCGCGGCGCAGGCGGCCGATCTCGCGGCGCTGGCGGAACAGCATCGGCACCACGCCGAGCAGTCCCATGGCGGTGCCGGCCGCAAAAAAGGCCAGCAGGAAGATCACGAGCGGCGCACGCCAGACGACGTCGACGCCAAAGAAACGAAGCTCGGTGATGCCGGTATTGGACAGCGCAAAGCCGAGGGCCGCAAGAAAGAGCATGACCCGGATGATCCAGGCGATGAGTCGCATCGTTGCCTCCTTGCGTGGTTCGCACGTCTGCCGTCGAAGCGGCCCGTCACGAACTCGGGGGAATCAGGGAAGTTGCCGGATCGCCGCGTCGACGCGTTCGCGCAGCTCTTTGCCGGGCTTGAAATGGGGTACCCGCTTCTCGGGAACCAGAACGCGTTCGCCGGATTTCGGGTTGCGGCCCACACGGGGTGGCCGATGAGACAGCGAAAAGCTGCCAAAGCCGCGGATCTCGATGCGGTGCCCTTCAGAAAGGGTCTTGGACATCGCATCGAGAATGGTCTTGACCGCGAACTCGGCGTCTTTGGCGACCAGCTGGGGGTACTTCTCGGCAAGACGGCCGATGAGTTCGGACTTGGTCATCGTGGGGACGCCATCGTCACCACGTTCGTCGAACAGGTCTTCGTTCATCGCCATCGATGCCGATTCAGGAGGTCAGCCTGCCATCAGGATCAGGAATCCTTCTGGCTGTCGAGCTTGGCACGCAGCAGCGCGCCAAGGTTGGTGGTACCGGACACGGCACTGCTTTCGGCGGCGATACGCTGCATCTGCTCGGCGGTCTCGACGTTGTCCTTGGCCTTGATCGACAGGCTGATGGAACGCGTCTTGCGATCGACGTTGATGACCATGGTCTCGACTTCGTCGCCTTCCTTGAGCAGGTTGCGGGCGTCCTCGACACGGTCGCGCGACAGCTCGGAGGCGCGCAGATAGCCCTCGATGTCGTTGCCCAGATCGATGACGGCGCCACGCGGCTCGACGCTCTTGACGATGCCCTTGACCACGCTGCCCTTCTCATGGACACCGGCGTAGTTGTTGAACGGGTCGCCTTCCATCTGCTTGATGCCCAGCGAGATGCGCTCACGCTCGGTGTCGATGGCCAGCACCATGGCCTCGACTTCATCGCCCTTCTTGAAGTCGCGAACCGCTTCTTCGCCCGACTTGTTCCAGGACAGGTCCGACAGGTGGACCAGGCCATCGATGCCGCCCGGCAGGCCGATGAACACGCCGAAGTCGGTGATCGACTTGATGGTGCCCTTGACCTTGTCGTTCTTGCGATGGTTGTCGGAGAACTCTTCCCACGGATTGGGCTTGCACTGCTTCATGCCCAGCGAGATGCGGCGACGGTCTTCGTCGATCTCGAGCACCATCACCTCGACTTCGTCGTTCAGCTGAACGATCTTGCCGGGGTTGACGTTCTTGTTGGTCCAGTCCATTTCGGAGACGTGCACCAGGCCTTCGATGCCCGGCTCGATCTCGACGAATGCACCGTAGTCGGTGATGTTCGTGACCTTGCCGAACATGCGCGTGCCCTGCGGGTAGCGACGGCCGATGCCGATCCAGGGATCGTCGCCCAGCTGCTTGACGCCCAGCGAGACACGGTTCTTTTCCTGGTCGAACTTGAGAACCTTGGCGGTGACTTCCTGGCCGACGGACAGCACTTCGGACGGGTGACGCACGCGACGCCAGGCCATGTCGGTGATGTGCAGCAGGCCATCGATGCCGCCGAGGTCGACGAATGCACCGTAATCGGTGATGTTCTTGACCACGCCCTTGACGATCGCGCCCTCGTGGAGCGTCTCGAGCAGCTTGGCGCGCTCTTCGCCCTGCGTGAGTTCGATGACAGCGCGGCGCGAGACCACGACGTTGTTGCGCTTGCGATCGAGCTTGATCACGCGGAATTCGAGGGTCTTGCCTTCGAACGGCGTGGTGTCCTTGACCGGACGGGTGTCGATCAGCGATCCGGGCAGGAATGCGCGGATGCCGTTGGTCATGACGGTCAGACCGCCCTTGACCTTGCCGGTGATGGTGCCGGTGACGAGTTCGGCCGAATCGAGCGCCTTCTCGAGGTTGATCCAGGCGGCCAGGCGCTTGGCGCGGTCACGCGACAGGCGGGTCTCGCCATAGCCATTCTCGAGCGAGTCGATGGCCACGCTGACGTAATCACCGATTTCGACGTCGAGTTCACCACGATCGTTGTGGAACTCGGTGATGTCGATGTAGCTCTCGGATTTCAGTCCGGCGTTCACGACCACGAAATTGTGGTCGATGCGCACGACCTCGGCCATGATCACTTCGCCGGCCCGCATCTCCTTCAGGGAGAGGGACTCTTCAAAGAGCTGGGCGAAGCTTTCCATGCCGGGGACGGCGGTTGTTTCAGCAGTTGTCAATTTGTCTTCCAGATTTCGCGCCGAGCGACCGACGATGCGTGGCCTTCGAAGACCCACGCCATGCGCGTGCCGTCCCAGCGGTGTTGAGCTACCCGCTCACGTCCCGGCTGCGCCCCGGTCCGACCTGCCAGAGGCGTCCGCAGACAGGGCGGGCGTCGTTGACGGGAAAACCGGCTTGCAGCGTCGACGTGAGTACCGTTTGCGCCAGCTTTCGCCCGATCCGGCCACAGCGCCAGTCGTGCGTCAGACGACGCGGCGGCGCCACTCCTGCAACACACGTTCGATGGTTTGAGCCACATCGAGATGCGTGGAGTCGATGATCACCGCCCCTGCGGCAGCCTGCAAAGGTGCATGCTCGCGCGATGCATCGCGCTGATCACGAACCCGCAAATCCTGCAAAAGGTCGTCGACGTTAGCAGAAAACCCCTTTTCGATCAACTGCTTATGACGACGGGTGGCGCGCGACTCGGCACTGGCCGTCAAAAAGACCTTCAGTTCGGCGTCCTGGAACACGACCGTTCCCATGTCGCGACCGTCGGCCACCAGGCCTGGCGGGCGCCGGGCCGCCCGCTGCTGCGGCAGCAGCGCAGCACGCACCGGGGCGAGAGCGGCAATCCGCGAGGCGGCAATGCCGACCTCTTCGCGGCGGATGTCATCGCCCACCGGATGACCGTCGAGCAGCAGACCGTCGGAACCATGGGTGATCGCCAGCGCGCCTGTCAGCCGCGCCAGTGCGGCCGCGTCGTCCAGCGCAATGCCGCGGGCCATCGCCTGCAGGGCGACCAGCCGGTACAGCGCGCCCGAATCGAGGCTGTGCCAGCCCAGGGCGTTCGCCACGCCAAGGGCGATCGTGCCCTTGCCCGACGCGGTGGGGCCGTCGATCGCGATCACCGGGGCTTGCGCGTTGGTGTTGCCTTCGTTCATTGCTTGCTCACGCCGGCAGATCGGTGTCGGCGATCCGGATCCCGGCGGCCGCGGCCAGCGCGGTGAACCCCGGAAACGAGGTGGCCACGTTGGCCGTGTCGCGAACCTCGATGGGCGCGCGCGCGCGCAGGGCCGCCATGGCGAAAGCCATCGCAATGCGGTGATCGCCATGCGAGCTGACCGTGCCGCCGGCAAACGGCAGCGTCTCGCCGCCGCGGCCCTCGATGACCATGCCGTCCTCGGTGGGCTGCACCGGAAAGCCGATGGCGGCCAAGCCGTCGGCCATGGTGGCGATACGGTCGGACTCCTTGACCCGCAGCTCGTGGGCCCCGGTCACCACCGTGCGGCCTTCGGCGCAGGCAGCGGCGATGAACAGCACCGGAAACTCGTCGATCGCCAGCGGCACCAGTTCGGGCGGCACCGCGATTCCCTTGAGCGGGCGGGCGCGCACACGCAGGTCGGCCACCGGTTCGCCACCGACCTCGCGCGGCGAGAGCACGTCGATCTGGGCGCCCATCAGCCGCAGAATGTCGATGATCCCGGTGCGGGTCGGGTTCATGCCGACATGCTCGAGCACCAGATCGGACCCCGGCGCGATCGAGGCTCCGACCAGGAAAAACGCCGCCGACGAGATGTCGGCAGGCACATCGAGCGTGGTCGCCCGCAGCCGCTGGCCGCCCCGCAGGCTGGCACGCGCCCCGGCGCGCTCGACCTGCACACCGAAGCCGCTGAGCATCCGCTCGGTGTGGTCGCGGGTGGGGGCCGGCTCGGTCACCGCGGTTTCGCCGTCGGCGTACAGGCCGGCCAACAGGATGGCCGACTTGACCTGGGCGCTGGCCACCGGCATCTGGTAATCGATGCCCTTCAGGCCGCCCGAGGGGAGGATGCGCACGGGCGGCGTGCCGCCAGCGGCGGTCTCGATGCGCGCGCCCATCAGGCTGAGCGGATCGGCGACCCGGCGCATCGGACGCCGCGAGAGGCTCTCGTCGCCGATCAGGACCGACTCGAAGCGCTGGCCAGCCATCAGGCCCATCAGCAGCCGCATCGCAGTGCCGGCGTTGCCGCAGTCGAGCGCCGCCGATGGCGCGCGCAGGCCGTCGATGCCCACGCCATGGACCGTCACCCTGCCCTGCTCGGGCCCTTCGATTCTCACCCCCATGGCGCGGAACACGTTCATGGTGGAGATGGCATCGGCGCCCTCGAGAAACCCGGTCACCCGGGTGACGCCGTCGGCCAGCGCACCGAGCATCATCGATCGGTGCGAGATCGACTTGTCGCCAGGCACGCGAAGGCGCCCCGTCAGGCTGCCGCCACCCGCTATCGTGAAACCTTTAGCCATGAAATAATTCCTGTGCCCGACGATTGCGGAGGCGCACAGTGCGCCATCTCTTTTGCAATCCTGATTCAGCGGATTTTACCGGGCGGGGAGGCCCGGTCCATGTCCAAACAAGCTCCATTCGACGACAGCGAGGTCACTGCCCTGCTGTCGCGCATCTCACGGCGCGCGGCGCAGACGGTGCGCGACGCCGCTGGCGACTCGCGCCCTCCGCCTGGTGCGCTTTCCGGTTCGCTTCCCGGTGCGACGCCCGATGCGACACCCAAGGCCCCGGGCCGGTCCGCGCCAGTCAAGTCCACGCCGGCCCTGCTCAGGCCGGCCGGCGGCGCCGGTTACGGTCGCCGGCGCTCGGATCCGCCCCGCACCGCGCCGCAGGTCCGCACGCTCAACGAGCAGGCCGTCGCGCTGCTGCAGATTTTGCCGCCGCAGATCCGGCTGGTGGCCCTGCGCGGCGGCTATCCGCGCATCGTCAACCAGCTGGCGGCGCTGTGGGACGATCCGAAAGCCTTCGACGAGTATGTCGATTCGCTGCTGATCGACAAGCGCGGCAAACGCCAGGGCTTTCCGTTCCCGGTCGTCGCCGACCTGTCCGAGCTTCGAACCTACCATCAGCGCCACGTCCGTCCGCGTGGCACCTGAGCGGCCCGCCTGCTGAAAGGAAGCGGGCGCCAGGGCAGCGGCCGACTTGGCGCTCAGGAGATGGCAGCGCCGGCGGTCAAGGGCTGAACGCCGCCGTCGGCGCGCTCAGGGTTTGAGCGCCTGACGCCAGCGGCTGCCGGGCTCGAAGCAGGCGGCCAGCGCGACGCGGTCGCCCGCCTTCAGGGCCGCCAGCAGGGCCGCAAGTTCGACCTCGAAGGCCCGGGCGCATTCCAGGACCGGCTCACGGTTGTCCAGCAGGATGTCGGCCCACAGCTGCGGCGACGAGGCGCCGATCCGCGAGCTGTCACGCAGCCCGGCGCCGGCAAAGCGCAGCGCGTCCTCGGAGAACCCGCCATTCGCAATCGCCGAGCACATCGCGAACACCACGGCGTGCGGCCAGTGCGACACCTCGGCAAACACGCGGTCGTGGCGAGGCGCATCGAGCTCGACCACGCGCGCCCCCAGCGCCGACCAAAGGTCGCGGATGCGGGCCACGCTGCCGACGCTGTTCTCGGGCTGCGGACAGACGATCACCATCGCGCCGTTGAAGAGATCGGCGCGCGCCGCCTGCGGCCCATGCCGCTCGGAACCGGCGATGGGATGCGACGGAACATAGCGCGCGAACGCCGGCCCCAGCCGCTCGCGCGCGGCGGCGACCGTGCTGGCTTTCGTGCTGGCGCAATCGGTGATGAGCGCATCGGCGCGCAGATGCGGGAGCAGGTCGGTGAACAGCGCCGGCTGCGCGGAGATCGGGGCCGCCAGAATCACCAGATCGGCGTCGCGCACGGCCTCCGCCACCGAGCCGGCGGCCGCGTCGATCAGGCCCAGTTCGAGCGCCTCGCGGGCGTCCGACTGCGGCGTATAGCCGGTGATCCGCCCGGTTGCACCACGGACCCGGCAGGCCGCGGCGACCGACCCGCCGATCATGCCGACCCCGAGCAGGGCCACGCGATCGAATACCGGTGTTGCCAGCCGCGTCACTTGGCGGTCCGGCCCAGTGCGACGCCCAAGGCCGTCAGGAAGGCCTCGTTCTCGGCCGGCAATCCGATCGACACGCGCAGCCACTCCGGCAGGCCGTAGTTGCCCACCGGCCGCACGATGACGCCCGCGCGCAGCAGCTTGTCGTACACGGCGGCGGCATCGCCGACCTTCACCAGCACGAAGTTGCCGTACGAGGGCACGTAGGTCAGACCCAGCGCATCGAACGCGGACTGCAGCCTTTCGAGCCCCTGACGGTTGATCTCGTAGCTGCGCTGCAGGAAGGCCTGGTCGGACAGCGCCGCGATCGCCGCCGCCTGCGCCATCGAGTTCACATTGAACGGCTGGCGCACGCGATTCAGCAGGTCGGTGAGCTCGGGCTGGGCGAGGCCGAAACCCACGCGCAGGCCGGCCAGGCCATAGGCCTTGGAGAAAGTGCGCGAGACGAGCAGGTTCGGATAGCGCTTGACCCAGGCGGTGGAGTCGAAACGGTGCTCGGGCTGCAGATACTCGTTGTAGGCCTCGTCCAGCACGACCACCACCGACGCCGGCACCTTGGCCAGGAATGCCTCGATGACCTTGGCCGACAGGAAGGTGCCGGTGGGATTGTTGGGATTGGCGATGAAGATCAGTCGCGTATCGGGGGCGATGGCTGCCGCCATGGCATCGAGGTCGTGACCATGGTCTCGCGCCGGCACGACGATCGCCCGGGCACCGACCTCCTGGGTGGCCAGCGCATAGACCGCGAACGAATACTGCGAATAGATGACCGATTCGCCCGGCTGGACCAGCGCATGCGCGGCAAGCTCGAGCGTGTCGTTGGACCCGTTGCCCAGCGTGACCCAGCTGGCCGGCACGTCGTACCGGCTGGCCAGCGCCGCTTTCAGCTCGAAGCCGTTCGAATCGGGGTAGCGCCCGAGGTCGCCGAGCGCCGCCACGATGGCCTGACGCGCCGAATCGGGCATGCCCAGGGGATTCTCGTTGGACGCCAGCTTGACGATGGTGTCCTCGCGCAGACCGTATTCGCGGGCCAGTTCGGAAATCGGCTTGCCGGCCTGGTAGGGCGCAATGCCGCGGACGTAATCGGGAGCGTGCAGCGTCATGACGAAGCCCTGGGATAGGAGCCGACCACCTTGTAGAAGGCGGCGTTGCGTTTGAGTTCGGCCAGTGCCGGCGCCATCTGGGCGTCGTGCTCGTGGCCGATCAGGTCGAGATAGAAGTAGTACTCCCAGGTGCCCTGGCGGGCGGGGCGCGACTCGAACCGCTTCATCGACACGCCGTGGCGCGCCAGCGGCTCGATCAGCGCGTGAACCGCGCCGGCCCGATCGGGCACCGACAGGATCAGCGAGGTCTGGTCGGCCCCGCTGGGGGTGCACTCGTGCCAGCCGATGATCACGAAGCGCGTGCGGTTCTGGGGATCGTCCTGGATCGCGCTGGCTGCGGCGGTCAGCCCATAGGTCAGCGCGGCGCTGTCGCCGGCGATGCCCGCGGTGGCGCTGTCCTCGGCGGCCAGGCGCGCGCCTTCGGCGTTCGAGGACACCGGCACGCGCGCAAGCCCCGCACAGTGCCGATCCAGCCATCCCTGGCACTGCGCCAGCGCCTGCGGATGGGCGCAGACGCGCGTCACGCCATCGAGCGTGCCCGACCGGGTCAGCAGGTTGTGGCGGATCGGCAGCGTGACCTCACCGCTGATGCGCAGCGGCGACTGCAGCATCAGATCGAGCGGCCGCGTCACCGCGCCCTCGGTCGAGTTCTCGACCGGCACGACACC
Source organism: Burkholderiaceae bacterium (assembly GCA_035401985.1). Lineage (GTDB taxonomy): Bacteria > Pseudomonadota > Gammaproteobacteria > Burkholderiales > Burkholderiaceae_E > Quisquiliibacterium. The sequence goes on from DAONCJ010000010.1 coordinate 10,214, forward strand.
GAAGTCGGCGCCCTTGGCCTCGGTCAGGCGGAACACCTCATCGACACTTGAGCAGGCGACCGCCTCGACCCCGTGGCCGAAGTGGCGGATCAGGGCCTGTTCGCTGTAGGTGCCCACCGGCCCGAGATAGGCGACACGCATCCGGCGCTCGAGTTCGCGGCAGGCCGACATCACCTCGCGCTGGATGCTCTCGATGGCATCCCCGCCCAGCGGCCCGGGGTTCAGACCGCGCAGCCGCGCGATCACCTGGGCTTCACGCTCGGGGCGGTAGACCGGTGCATTGGTGAGCTTCTTGACCTCGCCGACTTCGAGCGCAAGGCGGGCGCGCTCGTTGAGGAGTTCGAGAAGGCGGGTATCGACCTCGTCGATACGGACGCGAAGATCGCCAAGCTGGCGATCCGGCGTCGGGGAGGGGGGCGCGTCGGACATGGCGCGATGTTAACAAACGCCCACCGGCCCGCTGCACGGGCACGGCAGGTTTGAAATGCGGCGGCGGGCTCAGGCGCCGGCCGGACCTTCGCCGTCGGGGCCGGCCGAGCCATCACTGTCGGGGCCGGCCGAGCCATCGCCGGGGACAGCCGCGTCGATATCGGCAGCCGCTTCGTCATCCGTGTCGGCCTCGATCACGCGCTGCACGCCCGACAGACGCATGCCCTGATCGACGCTGATCAGCGTCACGCCCTGGGTCGCACGGCCCATCTCGCGAATTTCAGACACGCGGGTGCGCACCAGCACGCCGCCCGTCGTGATGAGCATCAGCTCGTCGCGGGGCTCGACCAGGACGGCGGCCACGACCCGGCCGTTGCGCTCGCTGGTCTGGATGGCGATCATGCCCTTAGTGCCGCGGCCATGACGGGTGTATTCGCTGATCGGGGTGCGCTTGCCGTAGCCGTTCTCGGTCGCGGTCAGCACCGACTGGATCTCGCTTTCGGCGACCAGCATCGAGATGACGTGCTGTCCGTCCTCGAGCATCATGCCGCGCACACCGCGCGCCGCACGACCCATCGGACGGACGTCGTTCTCATCGAAGCGCACCGCCTTGCCGGAGTCGGAGAACAGCATCACGTCGTGCTTGCCGTCGGTGACCGCCGCGCCGATCAGGAAATCGCCTTCGTCCAGATCGACCGCGATGATGCCGCGCTTCATCGGGCGCGAAAAATCCGACAGCGAGGTTTTCTTGACGGTGCCCAGGCTGGTCGCCATGAACACGTAGCGATTTTCGTCGAAGGTGCGCACCGGCAGCACGACGGTGATTTTTTCGCCATCGGCCAGCGGGAACAGATTGACGATCGGGCGCCCGCGCGAATTGCGCGTGCCCTGCGGCACTTCCCACACCTTGAGCCAGTACACGCGACCGCGATCCGAGAAGCACAGGATGAAGTCGTGGGTGTTGGCGATGAACAGCTGGTCGATCCAGTCTTCGTCCTTGGTCGCGGTGGCCTGCTTGCCGCGTCCCCCGCGCTTCTGGGCACGGTATTCGGACACCGGCTGGCTCTTCATGTACCCGGAGTGGGACAGCGTGACCACCATGTCCTGCGGCGTGATCAGGTCCTCGGTGTCGATGTCGTAGGCATTGAGCTCGATCATCGACTTGCGGGCATCGCCGAATTCGGCGCGGATCGCCGTGAGTTCGTCGTGGATGAGCACACTGATGCGCTCGGGCTTGGCCAGGATGTCGAGCAGATCGGTGATGGTGTCGATGACTTCGCGATATTCCTGGACGATCTTGTCCTGCTCCAGACCGGTGAGGCGCTGCAGGCGCATCTGCAGGATTTCCTGCGCCTGCGTCTCGCTCAGCCGGTAGCTGCCTTCGCCCTGCCCGTCGTCGGGCAGCATGCCAACGCCCGGCTCGAGGCCTTCGGGCTTGTAGGCCGAGGGATCGTTGCCTGCGCGGGCCAGCATCTCGCGGGCCACGCCGGCACGCCAGGTGCGCTCCATCAGGCGCTCGCGCGCGATCGGCGGCGTGGGCGAGGCCTTGATCAGTTCGATCATCTCGTCGACGTTGGCAATCGCCACCGCCAGGCCTTCCAGCACATGCCCGCGCTCGCGTGCCCGGCGCAGTTCGTACACCGTGCGACGCGTGATGACCTCGCGCCGGTGCAGCAGGAAGTACTCGATCATCTGCTTCAGGTTGAGCAGACGAGGCTGGCCATCGACCAGCGCGACCATGTTGATGCCGAAGGTGTCCTGCAGCTGGGTCTGCTTGTACAGATTGTTCAGGACGATTTCGGGGACTTCGCCGCGCTTGAGCTCGATCACCACGCGCATGCCGGACTTGTCGGACTCGTCGCGGATGTCGCTGATGCCTTCGAGCTTCTTTTCGTTGACGAGCTCGGCGATGCGCTCGAGCAGCAGGCGCTTGTTCACCTGATACGGCAGCTCGTCGACGATGATCGCCTGGCGGCCCGCGCGGTCGGTGTCTTCGAAGTGCGTTTTCGCGCGCATCACCACGCGGCCGCGGCCGGTGCGATAGCCCTCGCGCACGCCGGACACGCCGTAGATGATGCCGGCGGTGGGGAAGTCGGGTGCGGGCACGACCTCGATCAGCTCGTCGATGTCGGTCTCGGGCCGGCGCAGCATCAGCAGGCAGGCGTCGACGATCTCGTTCAGGTTGTGCGGCGGAATATTGGTCGCCATCCCCACCGCGATGCCGGCCGAGCCGTTGATCAGCAGGTTGGGAATGCGCGCCGGCAGGACGGTGGGCTCGTTTTCCTTGCCGTCGTAGTTCGGCGTGAAATCGACGGTTTCCTTGTCGATGTCGGCCAGCAGTTCGGCCGCAATCTTGTCCAGCCGGCACTCCGTATAGCGCATCGCCGCGGCGTTGTCGCCGTCGACCGAACCGAAGTTGCCCTGCCCGTCGACCAGCGTGTAGCGCAGAGAAAAATCCTGCGCCATGCGCACCAGCGTGTCGTAGATGGCGGAGTCGCCGTGCGGGTGGTACTTGCCCATCACCTCGCCGACGACGCGCGCGCACTTCACGTAGGAGCGGTTCCAGACGTTGTTGGACTCGTGCATCGCGAACAGTACCCGGCGGTGCACCGGCTTCAGGCCGTCGCGCACATCGGGCAGCGCCCGCCCGACGATCACGCTCATGGCGTAATCGAGGTACGAACGGCGCATTTCCTCTTCGAGGCTGATCGGCAGGGTTTCTTTGGCGAACGAGTCCATGCGCGGAGGAAGGCTGTCCAGGTGAGTTGGATCTTTGCGGCCAGGGCGCCGACGCGGCAGTAAAACCCGCCGCGAAAGACCTGCCGAACGACAGTAAAGCCTTGAATTCTAACCTATTGCGCCCTGCGGCCGGCGGCTCCCTATGGTTTACTGGCGCCCATGGAACTCATCGCGCCTCAATGGATCGCGCCGGTCGAGCCGGCCTCCACGGTGCTGCACGATCACGCGGTCGCCATCGAAGGCGAGCGCATCGTGGCAGTGCTGCCCGCGGCTCAGGCCCGCCAGGCCTGGCCCGACGCCCGCGTCACCGAACTGCCCGGGCACCTGCTGGTCCCCGGATTCGTCAACCTGCACACGCACGTGCCGATGACGCTGCTGCGCGGCGCCGGCGACGACCTGCCGCTCGAGCGCTGGCTGCACGAGCGGATCTGGCCGCTCGAGGCGGCGCTGATTTCGCCCGAGTTCGTGGCCGACGGCGCCGTTCTGGCCTGCGCCGAGATGCTGCTGGGCGGGATCACCTGCTTCCAGGACATGTATTTCTTCCCCGAGGAGGTGGCCCGGGCGGCGCTGGACATCGGCATGCGGGCCGCCGTCGGCATCATCGTGATCGAGTTCGGCTCGGCCTATGGCAGCGGCCCCGGCGAGTACATCCGCAAGGGCCTGGAGCTGCGTGATCAGATGCGTGACGAACCGCGCATCAGCTTCACCCTGGCCCCTCATGCCCCTTACACGGTCTCCGACGACAGCTTCCGACGAGTGGCAAGCCTGGCGGCCGAACTCGGCATGCCGGTGCAATGCCATGTCCACGAAACCCTGACCGAAATCTCGGACAGCATGGCGCAGCACGGCCGGCGGCCGCTGCGCCGGCTGGCCGACCTGGGACTGCTCGGGCCGGAATTCATCGCCATCCACTCCGTGCACCTGGACGACGCCGACCTGTCGCTGCTCGCCAGCCACGGCGCGACGGTCGCGCACTGCCCGCACTCCAACCTGAAGCTGGCCAGCGGCATCGCGCCGACCACGCGCATGCGGGCCGCCGGCATACCCGTGGGCATCGGCACGGACGGGGCCGCCAGCAACAATCGGCTGGATCTGCTGGCCGAAGCCCGGACCGCATCGCTGCTCGCCAAAGGCAGCTCGGGCGATGCCACGGCGTGGACCGCCCACGAGACCCTGCATGCCATGACACTGGCCGGCGCACGGGCCCTGGGACTGGGCGACCGGCTGGGCAGCATCGTTGCCGGAAAGCAGGCCGATTTAGTCGCGATCGACCTCAGCGAACCGGGCACCCTGCCCGTTTTCGAGCCGGTTGCGCACCTCATCTACACGGCTGGACGAGAGCAGGTGAAGCGCGTCTGGGTCGCTGGCAAGGCTGTTGTTTCCGAGCGACAACTGGCCGGTCAGCCAGCCGTGTCGCGGCTCGGCGAGGTAGTGGCTCGTACCCGCCTATGGCACAATCGTCTTGTCGAGACTCTGCCGGCCGGGCTGCGCCTTTCTGGTGCCTGAAGCGGTGCGGGTCGGCGTCATGTCACGGAATCGTCCTACCGAGAGGAGAAACATGAACAAACCGGTCAATCTGGCTGCATTGGTAGCCTCCGCACTGATAGCGGTCAGCACCGTCGCGAGCGCCCAAACCGCGGATCCCAAAAACAGCGGCTACGTCATCAGCCCCAACTCCCAAGTCGTCAAGAGCGGCCAGGGTCTTTGCTGGCGCACTGGCTACTGGACTCCCGCCCATGCTATCCGTGGTTGCGACGATGACCTGCTGCCCAAAGCCGCGCCGGCAGCGGCCGCTGCTCCTCGTTCGCCGATGGCTCCGCCGCCTGCTGCCGCTGCTCCCAGCGCTGCGCCCGCGCGTCCTGCGCCGGCTCCGGCGCGGCCTGCCGCTGCAGTGGCTGCGCCCACCAGCGAGAAGGTCACCTTCGCTGCTGACGCTTTCTTCGACTTCGACAAGTCCGTCCTGAAGCCCGAAGGCAAAGCCAAGCTCGACGACCTGACCGGCAAACTGAAGGACATCACCCTCGAGGTGATCATCGCCGTCGGGCACACCGACAGCGTCGGTACCGATGCGTACAACCAGCGTCTCTCGGTCAAGCGTTCCGAGGCCGTCAAGGCCTATCTGGTGAGCAAAGGCATCGAAGCCAACCGCGTCTACACCGAAGGCAAGGGCGAGAAGCAGCCCACCGCCGACAACAAGACCGCCGAAGGCCGTGCCAAGAACCGCCGCGTCGAGATCGAAGTCGTCGGCACGCGCGCCAAGAAGTAATTCAGGCTCGCGCGTCACAAAGCCCCGCTTCGGCGGGGCTTTTTTTGTTTTCAGGCCGGCTTTGGTAGCCTGCGCTGAAGGCACCGCAAGATGCGCCGGCCGTCGGCCGACCCCTGCAGCCGCCTCATTGCTTCGGACTCCATCCATGGCCCCCTCGCTCGATGACCGCCCCCTGCCGGCCAACGCCGACGCAGGAGAACTCGCCAAATTCCAGGCCCTTGCCGCCCGCTGGTGGGACCCTGGGTCCGAGTTCCGTCCGCTGCATGAGATCAACCCGCTGCGGCTGGACTGGATCGACTCGAAGGCTCGCCTGTCGGGCAAGCAGGCGATCGACATCGGCTGTGGCGGCGGCATCCTGGCCGAGTCGATGGCGACCCGCGGGGCGCGCGTGACCGGCATCGACCTGGCGGACAAGCCGCTGCGGGTTGCCGAACTCCACGGCCTGGAAAGCGGGGTAACGGTCACCTACGAGCGGATCGCCGCCGAGACCATGGCCGAACGCGCTCCGGGTCAGTTCGACGTTGTCACGTGCATGGAAATGCTTGAGCACGTGCCGGACCCGGCCTCCACGGTGCGCGCATGCGCGGCGCTGGCCCGTCCTGGCGGCTGGGTCTTCATGTCGACCATCAACCGCAATCCCAAGGCCTTCCTGTTCGCCATTGTCGGCGCCGAGTACGTGCTCAACCTGCTGCCCAAAGGCACGCATGAATACGAAAAATTTCTGCGGCCGGCCGAACTGGCCCACCACGCGCGGCAGGCGGGCCTGGACCTGGTGGAAATGAGGGGTCTGACGTACAACCCGATCACCCGGCGGTACCGTCTGAGCACGGCCGACGTGTCGGTCAACTACCTGGCGGCCTTTCGCAAGCCGGCCACCGCCGCGAGACTGTGAACAGATGTCAGCCCCTTCCGTGAACAATCGTGACGATCGCGCCGGGCGTCTGCCCTGGCGGCCGGCGGCCATCTTTTTCGACCTCGACGGCACGCTGGCCGACACCGCGGCCGACCTGGCGGCACCCGTCAATGCGATGCGCGAGCAGCGCGGACTGGCGCCCCTGCCGCTGGCGCAGTTGCGACCGTTTTCATCGGCTGGCGCCCGGGGGCTGATCGGCGCAGGCCTTGGGATCGATCGGGACCACGAGAGTTTCGAAGAACTGAAGAACGATTTTCTCGCCCGCTACGAAGCGGCGATGTGCGTGCACACCCGGTTGTTCGACGGACTTGGCCCGATGCTCGACACGCTGGACGAGCGCGGCATCGTCTGGGGCGTGGTCAGCAACAAGGTCGAGCGTTATGTCCGTCCGATCCTGGCCGACCTCGGGATATTGCATCGCAGCGCGAGCGCGATCGGCGGCGACACCACCGGGCATGCCAAGCCCCATCCCGAGCCGCTGCTGCATGCGGCCCGGCTGGTGAGAGTCGAGCCGCAGCGCTGCATTTACGTGGGCGACGACGAGCGCGACATCGAGGCCGGCCGCGCCGCCGGGATGCTGACGATCGCAGCAGCCTACGGCTTTTGTGGCGATGCCCGTCCGCCCGCCTTGTGGGGCGCCGATCACCTCGTCGACACCCCTCAGGCATTGGCCGCACTGCTGACCGCCTGAACTCGCGCAGCCGATCGGCCAGTGGCAGAATCCCGCCTCACCATTCATTCATTCCCGAGTTGCCGGCGCACGCCGCCTGGCCGCTCAGTTCCCCCGGAGAACCACCATCGTGAATTCATTGCGTGCCTTCCTGTCCAAGCCTGCCCTCCGACTGGCAGGCGTGATCGCCGTCGCCGGTCTGCTGGCGCTGCCCGGCCCCGTACGGGCTCAGATCGACACGCTGAAAGTCATGATCGGCGCGAATCCCGGCGGCGGCTTCGATCAGACCGGTCGCTCGCTGGGCGCGGCCATGATCGCGGCAGGCAGCGCGCGCAACGCCACCTACGAGAACAAGGGCGGGGCCGGCGGCACGATCGGCCTGGCGCAGTTCGTCAACAGTGAACGCGGCAACGGTTCAGCCCTGATCGTGACCGGCGCGGTGATGGTCGGCGCAATCGAAACCGGCAAGCCGCCGGTCACGCTGAAGAACGCCACTCCGATCGCCCGCCTTTTTGCCGACACGATGATCCTGGTGGTGCCGGCCAATTCACCGGTGCAGTCGCTGAAGGACCTTATCGACAAGCTCAAGGCCAACCCCGGATCGGTGTCCTGGGGCGGCGGATCGCGCGGTTCGATCGACCACATCATGGTTGGCCTGATCGCAAAGGAAGTCGGGGTCGATCCGACCAAGGTGAACTACGTGGCCTTTGCCGGCGGCGGCGAAGCGAAGTCCGCCATTCTCGGCGGGCACGTCACCGTGGGTGTGGCGGGCGTCTCGGAGTTCGCAGCCGACGTCGAAGCCGGTCGCATGCGCGCGCTGGGCATCTCGTCGAGCTTCAAGCTGCGCAATCTGCCCACGCTGAAGGAGCAAGGCGTGAACGTCGAGATCTACAACTGGCGCGGCGTCTATGGCGCCCCCGGGATCACCGCCGAGCAGCGCAAGACGCTGATCGACGCGGTGGTCAAGGGCACCGAGCACGCCAGCTGGAAGGAGGCCCTGCGCAAGAACGACTGGGGTCCGTTCCTGCTGACCGGCGACGATTTCGGCAAATATGTCGATGCCGAATCCGCGCGCCTGGGCGGCATCCTGCGCGAGATCGGCGTCGCGAAGTAAGGCATGTCGGGGCGCCAGACCTCGGGTGCCCCGCCGCCGTGACGCGCAAATGCGCGAAGCGGCGACTCAGTCGCTGCTCAGTTCGCCGGTGATCTTCATGCGGCCCTGATTCATCTCATGCATCAGGGCGATGCCATCCTCGGACACCATCAGGTCGCAGAACAGGGTCCGTTCAACGGCCAGACCCTGTTCGAGCGGCATCTCGTGGGCCTGGCGCACCAGCCGCTTGACGTGGGCGACCGCCTTGGGCGATTGCGCTGCAATGCGGGCCGCCCAGGCCAGCGCCGCGGGCAGCACCGGCACATTGACACAGGCGTTGACCATGCCGAGGCGCGCGGCGTCCTGCGGACCGACCACCTGCCCCATCAGAATGAGTTCCATGGCCCTCGCCTGCCCGATCAGCCGGGTCAGTCGCTGCGTGCCCCCGGCGCCCGGCAGAATGCCGATGTTCACCTCGGGCAGCCCGATGGTGTAGTCGCCCGCCTGCGCGATCCGCAGGTCGCAGGCCAGCGCGATCTCGTAACCGCCGCCCATCGCCGTGCCGTTGATGGCTGCGATGAAGACCTTGCCGGACTGCTCCATGCGGCGCTGGCAGCGATGGATGCCGGACTCGGGCACGGGCCGCTCGACCTTGAACTGCAGACCACGCGCGGCCATCGCCAGGGCCCGCTCCTCGAGCACTTCGACCGAGTAGTGGCGCACGAAGACGCCCGGGTCGGCGCCGGTGAGAACGACCGCGCGCAAGGCCTCATTGGAGTCGATCGCATCGAGGTGGGCCAGCAGTTCGGACTCGCTGGCATCGTCGAAATAGCCGTGCGGCGGATTGCTGAACGCGAGCACGACAATGCCCGGCACCGGCTGGCTCGCGACGATTCTGGATTTGCTGTTCATGACGCGCCCCTCTGAAGCTGAGTGCCTATACTGCCCTCGAAAGCAACAGCACACAAAGGAGGAGCCCATGATTCATGAACTGCGGATTTATCACTGTGTCCCGGGTCGATTGCCCGACCTGAACAAGCGCTTCGAAACCATCACCCTGAAGCTCTGGGAGAAGCACGGCATCCGGCCGGTGGGCTTCTGGACGACCGTGATCGGCGAGAGCAACAACGACCTCACCTACCTGCTGGCCTGGGAAAGCCTGGCCGAGCGCGAAAAGAAATGGGCCGCCTTCGCCAGCGATCCGGACTGGCTGAGCCAGCGTGCCGAGACCGAGAAGAACGGTGCGCTGATCACGCACTTCACGAACTCGATCCTGGCGCCGACCTCGTACTCGGCGATCAAGTAAGACGATCGCGCCGGGCCGGCATTGCGCCGAGCCCGGTCAGCCCTGCCGTGCGATCAGACGCCGCCCTTGGGGTGCGTCGGGTCCACCCACAGCACGGTCTCGGGCTTCTCGACGACCTCGATGTCCAGATTGACCGCCACCGCCTCGCCATCGCTGCGGCACAGCACGCACTCGAGCACCTCGTCGGGGCTGGCGTTGATCTCCTGGTGCGGCACATAGGGCGGCACATAGATGAAGTCGCCGGGGCCGGCCTCGGCGACAAACTCGAGCTTCTCGCCCCAGCGCAGACGGGCCTTGCCCTTGATCACGAAGATCACGCTTTCAAGCGGGCCGTGATGGTGCGCGCCAGTCTTGGCGTCGGGATGGATGTGGACCGTGCCGGCCCACAGCTTCTGGGCGCCGACGCGCGCGAAATTGATCGCGGCCTTGCGATCCATGCCGGGCGTCTGCGCGGTGTTGGAGTCGAGCTGGTTGCCGGGCACGACGCGCACGCCGTCATGCTTCCATTTGGGGCTCGAGGAGGACTGTTCTGTGCTCATGACGGTTACCACGCGAAGTCTGGAGAAAGCTGAAGGATAGTCGATGTCGCGGTCCCGGCCGTTTCAGGCCCGCCGATGGAAGACGCGGCTGGCAGGCACTTGAAATCCGGCGGGAGGACTATACTTAGCCTCTGCCCCCGCTCGATCGGCGGGGGTGCCAGCAGCAACTGCTTCATCCGATTTCCGGGGCCGACCTGGTTTCGACGTGGGTAGCGAAGCGGCACAGGGCATGCCGAGGCGCCTTTTCCTCGTAAATCAATTGGCAAAACTGTAAACGCCAACGATCAGCGTTTCGCACTCGCGGCTTAAACCCCGTGGGCGCCGCAACAGTCAGCCGATGGGCTGGGCCTGACCGGGTAACCGGAAGGGCTGCGGTGTAACTTCAATCGGCTAGCGGCCGGTCAGGGCTACTTTGACCGGAGGCGAAAACTTAGGTAGCTGGGTGTGGATCGGCCTGTCGATCGGCAAAATCCGCACTGAGACTAAAATTGATCGACTACGCATGTAGAACTGGTCGTAGAGGACTTGCGGACGCGGGTTCGATTCCCGCCGGCTCCACCATTTGAACCTCCAGCGGTGTCCAGCACCGTCCGAGCAAACCCCCGAAACCCGCCTAAGTGCGGGTTTTTTAACGTCTTTTCGTCCCACTGGGGGCAACATCGTCCATTGACATCCGGAAATCACTGGGGGCAACATTGGGGGCAAGACGACACCCTAGCCATTGAGCTGCCCCCACATGCCACTCACCGACACCGCGATACGCAACGCCCGCCCCGGCATAACCCCCAAGGGTCAGACGACCGACAAGCCCTACAAGATGGGCGACT
>DAONCJ010000011.1:0-8191 GCA_035401985.1 Burkholderiaceae bacterium
CGCTGCTGCTGACGCACAGTGTCGAGACCCTGGGGCAGATGTCCTGCAACCCGTCGATCGGCGGCATCGGCAAAGGCCATCTCGTCAAGGAGATCGACGCCCTCGGGGGCGCCATGGCGGCCGCCACCGATGAAGCCGGCATCCAGTTCCGCATCCTGAATGCCTCGAAAGGTCCGGCGGTGCGGGCGACGCGTGCGCAGGCCGATCGTGTGCTTTACCGCCAGGCGATTCGCTCGCGGCTCGAGAATCAGCCGAATCTGTGGATCTTTCAGCAGGCGGTGGACGATCTCATCGTCGAAGGCGAGCGCGTTTGCGGGGCGGTCACGCAACTCGGTCTGCGGTTTCGAAGCAGGGCGGTCGTGCTCACGGCGGGCACCTTCCTGAATGGTCTGGTCCATGTCGGATTGTCGAACTACGCGGCGGGCAGGGCAGCGGACCCTCCGTCCGTGTCGCTTGCGGCGCGCCTGCGCGAGCTCAAGCTGCCGCAGGGCCGCCTGAAAACCGGCACTCCGCCCCGCATCGACGGTCGCAGCATCGACTTCACGCGCTGCCTCGAGCAGCCCGGCGATCTGGACCCGGTTCCGGTGTTTTCGTTCCTCGGCAATGCTGCGCAGCATCCGCGGCAGATGCCGTGCTGGATCACGCACACGAACCCCCGGACCCACGAGATCATCCGGGGCGGACTCGACCGAAGCCCGATGTACACCGGCGTCATTGAAGGCGTGGGCCCCCGCTACTGTCCCTCGGTCGAGGACAAGATCCATCGCTTCGCCGACAAGGACGCACACCAGGTCTTTCTCGAGCCCGAAGGGCTGACCACCAACGAGTTCTATCCCAACGGCATTTCCACCAGCCTGCCGTTCGACGTGCAGCTGGCCCTGGTGCACAGCATCGAGGGACTCGAGCATGCGCACATCCTGCGCCCGGGCTATGCGATCGAGTACGACTACTTCGATCCGCGCGGCCTCAAGGCTTCACTCGAAACCCGATCGATCGGCGGCCTGTTCTTTGCCGGACAGATCAACGGCACAACCGGCTACGAGGAAGCCGCGGCGCAGGGCCTGCTCGCGGGGCTGAACGCGGCGCTTCAGGTCCAGGAGCGCGATCCCTTCACCCCGCGCCGGGACCAGGGCTACATGGGCGTTCTGGTGGACGACCTGATCACGCGCGGCGTGGCTGAGCCGTACCGCATGTTCACAAGCCGCGCCGAATATCGGCTGAGCCTTCGGGAAGACAATGCCGACTTGCGCCTGACCGAGCTGGGACGCGAGCTGGGCTGTGTGGACGATGCCCGATGGGGTGTTTTCGCCCGCAAGCGGGATGCGATCGAAGCCGAGCTGCAGCGTCTGCGGGAAACCAGCGTCAACCCGAAGGTCCTGCCGCCCGAGCGCGCAACCGAACTGATCGGCCAGCCCATCGAACGCGACTACACGCTCGGGGAACTGCTGGCCCGGCCCGACGTGCGATACGAGGCACTGATGCGGCATGCCGGGCCCGGACTGATGGAGCGGGCGACGGAGCTCGGTCTGGACAGCGTCCGCGCCGCCCAGGCCGTCGAGCAGATCGAGATCCAGAGCAAGTACGCCGGCTACATCGCCCGTCAGCAGACCGAGATCCATCGCTCCGAGCGCAATGAGCAGCTGCCGATTCCGTCCGACTTCGACTATGCCCGGGTCCGGGGCCTGTCCAACGAGGTGCGCGGCAAGCTGGCGGCGCAAAGACCGGAAACCCTGGGCCAGGCGTCGCGCATCTCGGGCGTCACCCCGGCGGCGATCTCGCTGCTGCTGGTGTACCTGAAGAAGCGCCGGCTCGAACAGGCCGCCTGAGTCATGGCAGGGGCCCGCCTGAGCCGGCCGGTGTCCGCCGAGGAGGCAGGCCAGCGACTGGACGACGCCCTGTCGCAGCTGAATCTTTCGCCGACGGCAGGACAGCGGGAACAGCTGCTCGGGCATCTCGCCTTGCTGGCCAAGTGGAACGCTGTCTACAACCTAACCGCCATCCGCGACCCGGGGCAGATGCTGGCGCAGCACCTCTTCGACTGCCTGGCAGTGCTGCCCGCGCTGCGCGACCCGCAGCTCGCGGGCCGGGACCATCTCGCCGACGGTGCGGTGGTTCTGGACGTGGGCAGCGGCGGAGGTCTGCCGGGTGTGGTGCTGGCCATCTGCGCGCCCGGCGTGCAGGTGCATTGTGTGGACGCGGTGGCCAAGAAGGCCGCCTTTGTGCGCCAGGTGCGAGCCGAACTCGGACTGACGAATCTGCACGCCCACCACGCGCGGGTCGAGCAGTTGCGGATCGACCGGAACGTTACGGACGGACCGCCCGAAGCGGGCACCGTGCCGCCCGTGACGCTGGCCATCTCGCGCGCTTTTGCAAGCCTCGCGGACTTCGTGCGTCTGACCCGCGACCTGCTTGCACCGGACGGCGTGTGGGCCGCCATGAAGGGTGCGATGCCCGAGGATGAATTGCGTGAACTGCCCGTCGGGGTCCATCTGCTCGCAGCGATTACACTGGGCGTCCCGCAGCTCGACGCTCGCCGCCATCTGCTGCTGCTGCAAGGCCGCCCCGCGTGAAGCCTCTCCCGCCTGATGCGCTTTCGTTGGGCGCCTTCCAGGCTTGCCGCCGATTTTTAAGGTGCCCATGGCACGGATCTTCGTAGTCGCCAATCAGAAGGGTGGGGTCGGAAAGACCACCACCACCGTCAATCTCGCCGCCGCGCTCGCCACTCTGGGGCAGCGGGTGCTTCTGGTCGACCTCGATCCGCAGGGCAATGCCACCATGGGCAGCGGTGTCGACAAGCGGGGGCTCGAGCGGTCGGTCTACCATGTGCTGATCGGCCTGTGCGACATCGAGGAGGCCGCCTTGCGCAGCCCGCAGGGCGCCTTCATGGTGCTGCCGGCCAATCGCGATCTGGCCGGCGCCGAGGTCGAACTGGTCGATTTCGAGGAGCGTGAAACCCGTCTGCGGGACGCGCTGGCGCAGGTCGAGCCGCAGTACGACGTGGTGCTGATCGACTGCCCGCCCTCGCTGTCGATGCTGACCCTGAACGGGTTTTGCGCGGCTCATGGCGTGATCATTCCCATGCAGTGCGAGTACTACGCGCTCGAGGGACTGTCGGATCTGGTCAACACCATCAAGAAGGTCCATGCGAACTTCAACACCCGCCTGAAGGTCATCGGTCTGCTGCGCGTGATGTTCGATCCGCGCATGACGCTGTCGCAGCAGGTCTCCGATCAGCTCACCCAGCATTTCGGCGACAAGGTGTTCAAGACGGTGATCCCGCGCAACGTGCGCCTGGCCGAAGCGCCCAGCTACGGCGTGCCAGGCGTGGTTTTCGATGCCCAGTCCAAGGGCGCGCGCGCCTATGTCGAATTCGCGCGCGAGCTGCTCGAACGTATCCGGAGCCTTCCCGATGTCTGACTCCCCGGCCAAAAAAAGGCCGCCCCCTGTGAAACCCCTGAAGGGCCTGGGACGGGGCCTCGATGCGCTGCTCGGCGCCGACCGCCCCGATCCCGCCGCAACCGGCGCCGAGGCGCCGCTGTCGGTGCTGCCGATCGCACGCCTGCAGGCCGGCCGCTACCAGCCGCGCACCCGGATGGACGAGACCGCGCTTCAGGAGCTGGCATCGTCGATCCAGCTGCATGGCGTGATGCAGCCTATCCTGGTGCGGCCGATCGCCGGCGACCGCTACGAGATCATCGCCGGCGAACGTCGGTTCCGCGCGGCCCAGCTGGCGGGCCTGGCTGAGGTGCCGGTGCTGGTCAAGGATGTGCCGGACGAGCAGGCGCTGGCGATGGCGCTGATCGAGAACATCCAGCGCGAGGATCTCAATCCGCTCGAGGAAGCGCAGGCTATCCGGCGGCTGATCGACGAGTTCAACTTTTCGCATGAGCAGGCCGCCGAAGCGATCGGCCGCTCGCGCAGCGCCACCTCCAATCTGCTGCGGCTGTTGAATCTGGCCGACCAGGTCCAGACCCTGCTGCTGGCTGGCGACCTCGACATGGGGCACGCCAGGGCGCTGCTGGCCGTCGACCGCGCGGCTCAGGTGATGCTAGCCCACGAGGTGGTCGAGAAGGGCCTGTCGGTTCGCGAGACCGAAAAGCTGGTCGTGCGCCACCAACAGGCGCAGGATTCCCCCGTTGTCCCTCGGCCGCCCAAGGGCGGTCAGCGGACCGCGACGTCCAGCGGCTCCAGGAGCGCCTGGCCGACACGCTGGCAGCCGACGTGCGGATCCAGGTCGGCGCGCGCGGTCAGGGACGGCTGGTGATCAGCTTTTCCGGCACCGAGCAGTTCCAGGGACTGCTCGAACGGCTGGGTCTGGCGGGTGAGGGCGAGTAGGGCCGATCCGGAGCGAACCTGGCTATTCGCAACTTCGGTCCCCGCCAGGCCATGTGCGGGGCCGCGCACGAAGGCGCTGAAATCGTCTGCCGCCAGCGAGCGGGTAAAGAGCCAGCCCTGAAGCAGGTCGCAACCCCAGCCGGCCAGCAGAGCCCGCTGGCCCGGCAGCTCGACGCCTTCGGCCACCACCACCTTGCGCAGCGCGTGCAGCATTTCGATCGCCGAGCGGGCCAGCTCTCGCGCATCGCCGTCGTCCAGAAGGTCGCGCACGAAGCTGCGATCGAGCTTGATCGTGTCCACCCGCAGCCGCTTCAGGTAGGTCAAGGACGAATAGCCGGTGCCGAAGTCGTCCAGGGCGAGGCTCACGCCCATCGCGACCAGCTGTTCAAGGGTCCGTTCGACCGCGGACGCGTCGCCCATGAGCATGCTCTCGGTCAGTTCGAGCTTGAGCCCGCGCGGTGGCATGCCAGTGGCTTCGAGCACTTCGCGCACCTCGTCGACAAAATCTGGTCGCTGGAATTGCCGCACCGACACGTTCACGCTGATCACCGACAACGGCAGTCCTTCGCGTGTCCAGCGCACGAACTGCGCACAGGCCTGGCGCAGTACCCAGCTGCCGATCGGCACGATCAGTCCGGTGTCCTCGGCGATCGGGATGAAGTGCGCTGGCGAGACCAAGCCCCGTTCGGGATGACGCCAGCGGATCAGGACCTCTGCGCCGATCGGCACTCCGGTGGCTGGCGCCACGAGCGGTTCGTAGTGAAGGATGAACTGATCGTCGCGCAGGGCTGTCCGCAGCTCGGCTTCGAGACGCGCGCGGAGCTGGACCTCATCGTTCATGCGGGCTTCGAAGTGCGCGAGCGATCCGCGGCCGAGCGCTTTGGCCCGATACATGGCCATGTCGGCATGGCGAAGCAGCGTGTCTGGATCGCCGCCGTCCTGCGGGAAGCAGGCGATCCCGACGCTGGCATTGATGAATTGCGCGGCACCATCCAGGACGAACAGGCGCGACAGCGCGTCGATCAGGCCCTGCGCTTCCCGACGCGTCGGTTCTTGGCCGCCCAGATCGTTCATCGCGAGGGCGAATTCATCGCCGCCCAGCCGAGCGATCAAGCCGCGCTGCCCGACCGTGTCGGCCAGCCGCTTGCCGACCATTCCCAGCAGGCGATCGCCGGCCTCGTGACCGAGGCTGTCGTTGATCTGCGAGAAGCCATCGAGATCGACGAACATCACGGTGACCCGGCCGTCCGTCGCGCCGGCCCTGGTCAGCCGCTGTCCGAGCTGCTCCAGGAAGTAGGGGCGATTGGGCAGCCCGGTGAGCGAATCGAAGTGCGCCCGCTGGTGCAGCAGTCGCTCGCGGATGGCCGCGGCCACGGCCACCGCGATTCGCGCCGCAAGCGCCGAGAGCCGTGCCCGCTCGTCGGCGGTGGGGGCGAGGGGTGCGGGCCAACTGACGATCAGGCTGCCGACCGTTTCACCTTCCGCGATAATGCCTTGCAGATGCAGCGGAGGCAGATGTTCGGCCAGCCGGTCCATCAGCGGCGCGGCCGCGTCGATGCCGTCGCGGGGCCGCAGCCCGGGCGAGGCGCACAACGCGTCGCACAGCTCCTTTGCGGGCCGGCCGATCGGCCATTGCACGACATCGTCGCGAGTGCCGAATGCGCCCTGGCTCCGAATATCTTCGGGCAGCAGTTGCCAGAAACCAACCGGCACGTGCACACGCCAACCCGTGCTGCCACCTTCGTCCAGTGCCAGTGCGAACAGGGGAGTCGCGAGACTGCGTGCCATCAGGTCCAGGGCCACGACCCCGACTTCGCCCAGCGGGCGCCCCTGCAGGATCACCTGGTCGATGGCAGCCAGCGCCTCGAGTGTATCGAACTGGCGAGACAGCCCGTCGGCCATGTCATTGAATGCGCCGCCCAGTACCGCGAACTCGTTGTCGGTGCTGACTGACAGGCGGGTCGAGAAGTCACGCACCACCAGGCGCTGGGTGGCATGGGTCAGCGCCTGCAATGGCACCAGCGTTCGGCGAACCTGGCCGATGGCCAGCAGCAGGGCGCCGATCAGCGCAATGAAAGCGGCCGGCCAGATCACTTCCCGAAGCTTGCGCTCCGCGGTCAAGGCCAGCCGTGCGGGCTGGGTCAGCACAACGTTCCAGCTGCCGGTCTTGAAGCGGCCTTTCAGGAAGACTTCACGGAATACGCTGACCTGGCTTTGCTCTCCGCTCGCTTCGGCGGTCTGGCTGTCCGTGTCGCGCCCGGTGTCCCACTGTACCCGTCCGGTCATGCCCGACTGGCGCTGGCGGGCCACCGCCAGTTGGGCCGTCGCCGGCAAGGCGGCGGTGCAGTACATCGGTCGGTTGTCGGCATCGAACACGCACACGCTGCTCGAGGGCGGCACCTGGTCCACCCCTAGCCACAGGAATTGGGGATTGATTCGAAGGGCCATCCATTGCGAAGGCGCCGCCTGCCCTGCGTGCCGAGCCGGCAGGGCGCGCAACAGCCAGACTTGTGGCGCTTCGTTCGGGAGTCCCGGGGTCAGAACGATCCGGCCAACGTGTCCGATCGGCGCAGACGCCTGAGCGAGTGCAGGCGCGATCGGCTCTTTGGGCGCGGGACCGAGCCATCGAGGAGTTTCCGATGACCCGAACAGCACCGCTGCGTCGAAGGCACGACCCAGGCCCTGCGCGACCTCTTCGGTTGGGTGCGCCAGTTGTGCCGCGGCGAAATCGTCGGCCATGCGCAGACGTTCCCACAGAGCCAGGCCCAAGGCTTCGACGGTCTCGCCGACCCGCGAGTAATGCTGCTCGAGCAAGGTTTCGCGGACCCTCACTTGGGTCAGCGTCAGCGTGAGCACCGCCGGCGCCAGTCCGAAGGCGACGAACAGCAGCAGCACCCGTTTGCCGACCCGGGTGCCGATGCGCTGGCCGCGACGCCACCGGGTCCAGGGGTTCACGGATCGAAGTCCGAGGCCAGGCCCATGAACCGCCCGTCGAGCGCGCGGAGGACGTCGTCGCGCGAATCCTTGGGCATCAGCGAGGCGCTGCTGCTCTTGTCCAGGCCGACGCTGTACAGGTCGAAGTCCGAGTTCAGCGGCGACAGGTTCTTGCGCTTGCGGGCCTTGCCATTGCCCTTCTGGGTCTCGAGATTGAGGTACTCGTAGGGCGTGCCCCAGGGGTCCTGCTTGCCGGCGCGGCCGATCTCACCCAGGCTGTCGGGCAGCCGGCGGCTTTCGAGCTCGAACTCCTTGATCCGGGTGGCGATGTCAAGCATGTCGGTCACCGCCTGCGCGACGCGAGCCTTGTAGATCGACCGCTCGTAGCTGGCGAATCCCGCGGTCGCCAGGACGCCCATGATGGTCAGGGCCAACAGCAACTCCACCAGGGTGAAGCCCTGCGCAGGTTTCATGCCGTGATCTGCCGCGCGACTCTGAGGGCGGTTCTTCTTGTTTGGATTCACACGAAACGACTTTCCGTGGGCGCGTGCCCGAGACGCATGCGGTCTGAGATTGGGAGAATTGTCGATGCACTCGGGCCGGTGGGTTGCCTCTGTGAGATCGACGGTATCGTCAATCCGGTAGACGGCAGCACATGTTTGTGACCACTCACTTATGCTGCGGTGCTTGCCTGTAGGGAGAATGTGTCGAACTGCGAATTCGATGTTTGCGATTCCAGCCCGCGCCGAACTCCTTGCGCCAGAATCAGCGATAGTCACGCTTATCCGCCAGGGCTGCGTACCGCATGGCGGGGCGATCGTCCTCCTCGCCACCTCTGATCGACCCCGCCATGAAACTGCCCGTCGACCTGTCTCACGCCAGCCGCCTGGTGAACCACGGCCCCACGGTCCTGGTGAGTTCC
>DAONCJ010000011.1:8201-13372 GCA_035401985.1 Burkholderiaceae bacterium
CCCGTCATGCCGGGCGACGCAACGTCATGGCCGCCGCCTGGTCGATGCCGGTCGAGTTCACGCCGCCCCGGATCGCCGTAGTGATCGACAAGAGCACCTTCACCCGTGAACTGGTCGAGGCCAGCGGCGAATTCGCGCTGTGCCTGCCCTGCCGGACGCTCGCCGACCTGACCTTCACGGTGGGCAGCGTTTCGGGTCGGCCGGCCGAGCCCGGACAGCCCGACAAGTTCGAGCGCTACGGAATGGCGACCTTCGACGGACCTGCGCTTGGCCTGCCGCTGGTGGACGGCTGCATTGCGTGGCTGGAGTGTCGGCTGATCCGCGAACCGCACCCCGCGCAGGCCTATGACACGTTTTTCGGTGAAGTCGTGTCGGCCCAGGCGGACGACCGGGTTTTCGTCGACGGACGCTTCGATTTCCGTGACGACAACGCGGCATTGCACACGATCCATCACCTGGGCGCAGGCACGTTCGCGCTTGCGTCGCAGACTCTGCGTTCGAGGCTGCTGTCGCCCCGATGAGGGCTGGCCGGGCCTTTAAGCCGTTTTATATTGCTCGTATAATTATTCGTGTGCAATAAATAGGAATAATTCCATGAGCAACATCTACCGGCGCCCCGAACTGGCTGCCCAGATGGCCCGGCAGCTTCTCGCTCCCGGCGTGCTCGACGAGGGTCTGCGGTCCGGGCTCTTCTTGTCCGGGCTGCGCCGCACGGGCAAGACGACATTCCTGCTCAATGACCTCATCCCGGCGCTCGAAGCGGCGGGCGCGCTCGTGATCTACGTGGATCTGTGGAGCGACACCCAGACGAGCCCCGCGGCGCTCGTTCTGGCTGCCGTGCGCAAGACGCTCTCGGAGCTCCAGACGCCGTCGTCCAGTGTTCTGCGCAAACTCCAGCGCGTCAGCGGCGTCGATGTGGGCGCACTCGGATTCAAGTTCGGCTTCAAGCTGGACAGCCTGGGCACCAAGGGCGGGCCGACGCTCGCCCAGGCGCTCACCGACGTGGTCGACCAGGCGAAGACGAATGTCGTGCTGATCGTGGACGAAGTACAGCACGCCATCTCCTCGGAAGAGGGCAACCAGATGCTCCTGGCGCTGAAGTCGGCACGCGACGCGATCAATCCGCGCCCCGCAACGCCGGGACACTTCATTTTCATCGGGACCGGCTCGCACCGTGCCCTGGTGAACGAACTGACCGCCCGCCGAAATCAGGCCTTTGCGGGAGCCACTTCGGTGCCCTACCCGGTGCTGACGGGGGATTACGTCGAGCATCTGCTCCAACGTCTCGCTCAGGAAGGCGCCGCCCCGCTGCCCTCGCTTGCGGTCGCCATCCAGGCGTTCGCGACGCTGGGCAACCGGCCGGAGGAAATGCTCAAGGCGCTGCGCCACCTGAGCCGCCACCTGCCCCCGGGCGCCAATCCCGATGAGCATCTGCCGGTGATCGCCGCGACACTGCGCTCGACAGCGGCCGACATCGAACTGATGAAGGTGGATCAGCTCGGTGGCCTCGCGGCGGTGGTCTTCGAGCGCATTGCGGCCACCGATGGCGACGCACGCGGTCTGTTCTCCGCGGAGGCCGCCGCCGATTACTCGACGCGCATCGGCCGGGCCGTGCGCGTCGAGGAGATCCAACCAGTCGTGAACGACCTGCTCGCAGCCAATCTCATCATGCGCAGGGGACATGGCACTTACGGGGTGACCGATCCCTTCGTGCAGGAGATCTGGCGCGAGAAGAAGGCCCTCGGCGACCGGGACTGACCGTCCGGCGGCCGCTGCGCCGCTATGCTGCGCGAGCGGTAGGCCGCGAGCCCGCGGGCCATAAGCCGCCAAACCCGCGAGCGACAAGCCGCCAGAACTATTCGAGCTTCAGCCCGGATTCCTTGATGAACTTGGCCCAGCGATCGGCTTCGGCGGCCAGCAGGGCATCCACCTCGGCCGGTGACCCGGTCGGCAGAGTGGCGCCCCCAAGCGACTCGATGCGTCCCTGAACCTCGGTGTCGGCCAGCGCCTTGGCGAACTCGGCGTTCAGGCGCTGGATCACCGGCCGGGGCGTGCCAGCGGGCGCGAAGATGGCGTACCACGAGATCACTGGCGAGTCGGCAAAGCCGGCCTCCGCCATCGTCGGCACATCGGGAAGCAGCCGGCTGCGGCTGTTCGACGCGATGGCCAGCGCGCGCAGCTTGCCCGACTTGACATGGGGCGCAGCCACTGCGAAAGGAACCATCGAGAACTCGATGCGCCCGGCGATCATGTCGGGGATCACCGGCGGATAGCCCTTGTAGCCGACGGACGTCATCTGCAGGCCGGCGTGCTTCTTGAGCATCTCCACGCCCAGGGTCGGCGACGTGCCATTGCCGCCGTTGGCGAAGTTCAGCTGACCCGGCCGCGCCTTCGCATAGGCGACGAACTCGCGCAGCGTCCGGGGTTCAAGCGTGGCCGGTATCACGACCAGATTCGGCACCTGGCCCACCATCGCCACGCCGGCGAAATCCTTCGTCGGATGCCAGGGCACCTTCATGAACGGCGGCAGGGTGGCCATCGACAGGGTGCCCATCAGCAGCGTGTGGCCGTCGGGTTCGGCGCGCGCGACCACCTCGTTGCCCAGGCTGCTGTGCGCGCCCGGACGCACCTCGATCACGACCGGCTGGCCCAGTGCGGCCGACAGCCGATCGGTGAACGAGCGCGACATCAGGTCGACGATGCCGCCGGCCGGGAAGGGCACGACGATGCGCACCGGCTTGGTCGGCGCCCATTGCGCACTGGCCAGCGGGGCGATCAGTCCGAGACTGAGCGCGAGGGCGCTGCGGAGCAGGGTTCTTTTCATGGAGTGAATCCGTCGTCGAGGGTCTTGAGAAAGGCCACGAGATCGGCGATCTCGCGTTCGTTCAGGCGCGGCCGCTGGCCCGGTCGGCGATCGTACGGCACCTCGTCCCGGTTCACGTTGCGTGCCATGGCGCGCGGCAGATCGTTGAACACGAGCGGCCGGCCGCCGGCGCCGCGCGGATACCACTGCTCGGGTCGCGTGTCGCGTTCGACATAGAAGCGCACAGCCTCGGTCAGGTCGGTGAACGAGCCATTGTGGAAAAGGAATGGCCGCTTCGCGACATTGCGAAGTGTGGGCACCTTGAAGGCGCCACACACGGAGGCATCGAGCGCCTTCGGACGCACGCGCGCCGGGCCGCACAGCCCGAGGTCGAAAAACGCCGGGTCGGCGTTCGCCGGGACGGCGGCATTGCGCGGCAGCCCGAGCGTGTCGTAGGTGAAATCGGTGAACAGGTGGCGGACCGGATCTTTCGAGCGCACGACAACTTCGTGACAGGCCGCGCAGTTGCCTTTGGCCGGGTCGAGGAACCAGCGTCGTCCGCGCGCCTCGGCTGGCGAGAACTTCGCCTGCCCGCGCAGCACCGCGTCGTACTTCGACGAGAAGGGCGAGACCTCCGGCGAGCGTTCGTAGGCGGCGAGGGCGGCGTAGCCGGCGCGCGCCCACTGGCCGTCGTCGGCCGCCTCGACGAGGCCGAATGCGGCGCCAAGCTCGCCGGCATAGGGGGCCGCGCGCAGCCGCTGCGCGAACTGCGACTCGCTGGCGACGTTCATTTCCAGCGGCGCGTACAGCGGGCCCTGCGCCTGCGATTCCAGGGTGTCGGCCCGGCCGTCCCAGAACAGTCCGCCGACCGCCTTCGCCTTGCCTTTTTCGCGCACGACATGAAATGCCGGCGTGAAGGCGGCGTAGCCGATAGTGGGGGAGTTGCGCCCGCCGAGCGCCTGCGGCGTGCTGCCGGCCGCCACGCCGCTGCGCGAACGGTTGTTGCCGCCCCAGCCCTGCTGCGGGTCGTGGCAGCTGGCGCACGCAGTGCCCGGCGGATTGGACAGCCGGTCATCGAAGAACAGCTTGCGACCGGCGGCGGCCTGGGCGGTGAGCGCCATGGGCTGGGCCGGGAGCGCGACGGGCCGCGCCGGGCGCGCGTCCGGCTGCGCGCCGCTGCCCGAGGCGCCACCCAGCAGCCCCAGCAGCATCGCGGCCCGGACGAGCCACGGCCGCCGCATCGGCCCGGTGCCGATGCGAAAACGATACGGAGGGTCGGCACGACGATTCATGATGCGCGCACCCTATCATTTCCACGCGGCCGACGTCCCAGACGCAGGCACGTTCATCCTGATCGCCGAGGCGCCATGTTCCGATCCGACCTCTTCAAGGGCTACAAGATCCTCGTCACCGGTGGCGGCACCGGACTGGGCAAGGTGATGGCCGAACGCCTGCTGCAGCTGGGCGCCCATCTCGTCATCTGCGGGCGGCGCAAGGGGGTGCTCGACGACACAGCGGCCGAACTCACGGCGAAGCATGGCGGCGCCGTCGACACCTTCGGCTGCGACCTGCGAGACGCCGCTGCGGTGGACGAGATGATCGAGCGCATCTTCGACACCGGCCCGCTCACCGGGCTGATCAACAATGCCGCCGGCAACTTCATCAGCCGCACCGAAGACCTGTCGCCGCGCGGCTTCGACGCGGTGGCCAACACGGTCATGCACGGCACCTTCTATGTCACGCAGGCGGTCGGCAAGCGGTGGATCGAACAGGGTCTGAAGGGCTCGGTGCTGTCGATCATCGTGACCTGGGTCTGGACCGGCTCTCCCTTTGTCGTGCCGTCCGCGATGTCCAAGGCGGGCATCGATGTGATGACCAAGTCGCTGGCCGTCGAGTGGGGCCGCTACGGCATCCGGCTGAACGCCATCGCCCCCGGCATCTTCCCGACTGAAGGCGCCGGCGCACGGCTGCGCCCGGCAGGCGGGCTGCCCAGCCGCGAGAGCACCCAGAACCCGATGGGGCGGCTGGGTCGCATGGACGAGCTCGGCGACCTCGCCGCCTTCCTGATGGCGCCTGACTGCGAATGGCTGACAGGTCAGACCATCGCCATCGACGGCGCCAATTGGCTGGCCAACGGGTCCTACTTCACCCAGTACATGGCCTGGGGCGACGCCGAATGGGACGAGGCGCGGGCCCGCATCAAGGAGCACAACGACCGTGACAAGGCCCAGCGCTCGAGCTGAGCGGCCCCCCGCCTGATGACCGACGCCCCGAACCCCTCCGACGCGGCCCGCGGCCCCGCTCCCGCGGTCAAGCCGGCCGCCGCCAACGCAGCCCCGGCAGCCCCGGCAGCCCCGGCAGCCCCGGC
>DAONCJ010000011.1:13472-20868 GCA_035401985.1 Burkholderiaceae bacterium
CGACCGCTGCTCGCCGAACTCAGGGATCGCGCGCTGCAGGGCCGCCTGAGTGCCGCCGAGCTGAACCTTGACGCATTGAGCGACGCGGTCGGCGCACGCGTCGAGCGCACGCTCGCGCCGCGGCTGAAGACGGTGCTGAACCTCAGCGGCACGGTGATCCACACCAACCTCGGGCGCGCCCTGCTGGCCGACAGCGCCATCAGCCACCTGGTGACGATGATGGCTGCCCCGAACAACCTCGAATACGACCTCGACACGGGCCGGCGCGGCGATCGCGACTCGATTGTCGAGGAGCTGCTGTGCACCCTCACGGGTGCCGAGGCGGCCACGGTCGTCAACAACAACGCCGCGGCCGTCCTGCTGGCGGTCGCGGCGATGGCGCGTGGCCGCGAGGTGATCGTCTCGCGCGGGGAACTGGTCGAGATCGGCGGAGCCTTCCGGCTGCCCGATGTGATGGCCTCGGCAGGCGCCACCCTGGTCGAGGTCGGCACCACCAATCGCACGCACCTGCGCGATTACGAGCAGGCCATCGGCGCGCGCACCGCGCTGCTGATGAAGGTGCACACCAGCAACTATGCAATCCAGGGGTTCACCCAGGCGGTCGACGAAGCCGGATTGGCCACCGTCGCCCATGCCCATGGCCTTCCGCTTGCAACCGACCTGGGCAGCGGTGCGCTGATCGATCTGTCCCAATACGGCCTGCCGCGCGAGCCGCTGCCGCAGGAAAAGATCGCCGCCGGATGCGACGTCGTCACCTTCAGCGGCGACAAGCTGCTCGGCGGCCCGCAGGCCGGGCTGATCGTCGGCAGCCGCAAGGCGGTCGAGCAGATCCGGCGGTTTCCGATGAAGCGGGCGCTGCGCATGAGCAAGCTGCCGCTGGCCGCGCTCGAGGCCACGCTGAAGCTGTATCTGCGCCCCGAGCGGCTGGCCCGCGACCTGCCGACCCTGCGTCTGCTGACCCGACCGGTCGAGGCGATCCAGGCGATGGCCGAGAGCCTGTGTCCGGCCCTTGCCCGGGCTGTTGCGCCCCGCTTCGGCGTGTCGGTGGTGGCACTGCAGGGTCAGATCGGCTCGGGCTCGCTGCCGGTCGAACGCCTGCCGTCCGCCGGGCTGGCCATCGCGCCTTCCGAGAAGAAATCGACGGGGCGGGCGCTCGATGAACTCGCCACGGCATTGCGGTCGCTGTCCATGCCCGTGATCGGCCGGATCGCCGACGACCGGCTGCTGCTGGATCTGCGCTGTCTGGAGACGCCCGAGCCCCTGAGCGGGCAGCTGGCGGCGCTGCAGCGAGCGCTGAACTGAGCCTCGGAAGCCGAAAAAAAGAAAGCCCGCGAGAAGCGGGCCGAAGAGGAGGAGACGGCTCAAGTATCTGCCCGACGACCGGTTTTGAACATACGTCGAAGGTAGGAGATATGCCCTAGTTCTCGTAGGAAGTTCAACGAACGACGCAGGCCGGCGGCATCGGCCGTCGGGCCGACCTTCATCGGGCCGCCTCGACATCGGGCTGAGCCACCAGGCAGGCGCCATTGTCGTGTGCGCCGGTGCATGCGAGACTGCCGGTCCGCGTTTTGAACCCACTTTCCCCGAGGCCAGCGAATGAAGCTCTTCTACTCCGGCGCATCGCCCTATGTCCGCAAGTGCATGGTCGTTGCTCACGAACTCGGCCTGGCCGCCCGCATCGAGCACCTGCCCGCGGCCGCCCATCCGGTAAATCGCGACCAGAACATCGTGCGCAACAATCCGCTGGGCAAGGTGCCCACGCTGCTGACCGATGACGGCGTTGCGCTCTACGACAGCCGTGTCATCTGCGAATACCTGAACGATCTGGGCGCAGGCAGCCTGTTCCCCGCCGCCGGCGCTCAGCGCTGGCAGTCCCTCACCGAGCAGTCGCTGGGCGATGGCATCCTCGATGCGGCCCTGCTGGCCCGCTACGAATCCGCGATGCGCCCCGAGGCGCTGCGCTGGGCCGACTGGACCAACGGCCAGCTCGACAAGATCCACTGCGGCCTGGCCGCCATCGATGCCCGTGCCGACAGCCTCGGCGAGCGCGTCGACATCGGCACCCTCACCATGGGCTGTGTGCTCGGCTATCTCGACCTGCGCTTCGACCACCTCGGATGGCGCCAGAAGCATGCGCGCGCCGCAGCCTGGTTCGCACGGTTCAATGCCCGGCCCGCCATGCAGGCCACCCTGCCCAAGGCCTGACCCGGCCACCCGGGCGGCGAATGTCGGCGGGCCGGGCCCGTCCGGGCCGCCCCGTCGTTTCACGGAGTTTGTAAATGGATGTCAAAGCCGCAGTTTCCTATGAGCCGGGCCAGCCGCTCGTCATCGAGACCGTCCAGCTGGCCGGTCCGAAGTTCGGCGAGGTCCTGGTCGAGATCAAGGCGACCGGAATCTGCCACACCGACGAGTTCACCCGTTCCGGTGCCGACCCCGAGGGATTGTTTCCCGCCATCTTCGGCCACGAGGGCGCGGGGGTGGTCGTCGATGTCGGCCCTGGCGTGGTCAGCCTCAAGAAGGGCGACCACGTCATCCCGCTCTACACGCCCGAGTGCCGCCAGTGCAAAGCCTGCCTGTCGCGCAAGACCAACCTGTGCACCGCCATTCGCGCGACCCAGGGCAAGGGTCTGATGCCCGACGGAACCAGCCGGTTCTCGATCGGCGGCAAGCCGATCCATCACTACATGGGCTGCTCGACCTTCGCGAATTTCACGGTGATGCCCGAGATCGCCCTGGCGCGCATCCGCGAGGACGCCCCCTTCGAAAAGGTCTGCTACATCGGCTGCGGCGTGACCACCGGCATCGGGGCCGTCATCAACACGGCCAAGGTCGAGCCGGGCGCCAACGTGGTCGTGTTCGGCCTCGGAGGCATCGGCCTGAACGTGATCCAGGGAGCGCGGCTGGTCGGCGCCAACATGATCATCGGTGTCGACATCAATCCGGCGCGACGCGCCATGGCCGAGAAGTTCGGCATGACGCACTTCGTCAACCCCAGGGAGGTCGGCGACGTCGTCGCCCATCTGGTCGAGATCACCGGTGGGGGCGCCGACTACAGCTTCGAGTGCGTCGGCAATGTCGAGCTGATGCGTCAGGCACTCGAGTGCTGTCATCGCGGATGGGGCGTGTCGGTGATCATCGGCGTGGCCGGTGCCGGACAGGAGATCAAGACCCGGCCGTTCCAGCTCGTCACCGGACGGACCTGGAAAGGCACCGCCTTCGGCGGCGCCCGCGGCCGCACCGATGTGCCCAAGATCGTCGACTGGTACATGGACGGCAAGATCAACATCGACGACCTCATCACCCATGTCATGCCGCTGGAGGACATCAACCGCGGCTTCGATCTGATGCACACGGGCGAGTCGATCCGCAGCGTCGTCACGTTCTGAGCAGCGCCCTGCCCATGTCCCGCCTCCAGACCCTGCCTGCGCTTCTCGCGGCCGTGCCGGACGGTCACCAGATCGCCTTCTTCGATCGCGACCGCGCAGTCTCCTATGCCGGCCTGGCCGACGAAAGCGAGCGGCTCGCTGCTGCTCTGCGCGAGCTCGGCGTCGGCGCGGGCGACCGCGTCGGTGTCTGGCTGCCCAACGTCACCGCCTGGCTCAGCGCGTTCTTTGCGTGCGCGCGGCTGGGCGCCATCGCGGTCGCCGTCAACACGCGCTTCCGGTCGGCCGAACTCGCGGACATCGTCGGGCGATCGGGCCTGAAGGTGCTGTTTGTCTGGCCCGCCTTCGAGAAGGCGGATTTCGTCGGCGTGCTGGCCGGCTGCCCCCCGGCGTCGCTGGCGGCCCTGTCGACAGTCGTCGCCTATGACGAAAACGAGGACTCGCAGGGACAGCGGATGGCGGCCCTCGCCGCAGCACTGCCGGCGCATGTCGGCCTGCACCGCTACGCCGCCTGCCTCGAACGCGCGCCACTGGCCGACAACCTCGCCGCGCCGGCGGCCGGCTGCGCGATCTTCACGACATCGGGCACGACCAAGGCGCCGAAGTTCGTGCTGCACGACCAGCGCACTCTGGTCGCCCATGCCTTCGATGTCGTGACCGCCTGGGGGCTGGACGCGCATTCATCAATGCTGCTCGCGCCGCCCCTGTGCGGCGTGTTCGGCGTCGCCAACGCGATGGCGATGCTGGCGGCGCAACGGCCGTTCGCGATGATGCCGGTCTGGGACGCGGTGCTGGCCGCCGAGCTGATCGAGCGGCATCAGGCGACCCACATGAACGCCACCGACGAGGCGGTCGCCCAGCTGCTGGCGCTGAACGAGCGCACGCCGGCCTACCCGACGCTGCGCTTCGTCGGCTATGCGGCCTTCAACCCGGCGATGGCCGACATGGTCGAGCGGGCGCAGGCCCGCGGCCTGACGCTGCTCGGCCTTTATGGCATCAGCGAAATCCAGGCGCTGTTCTCCCGCCAGTCCGAACACGCGCCGCTGGAAGAGCGGCGCCTGGGCGGTGGCGTGCCGGTCAGCCCGCTGGCGCGCGTGCGCGCCCGCGATCCGGACACCGGCCAGCTGCTCGCCCACGGCGGGGCCGGCGAACTCGAATTCCTCGCGCCGTCCTCGCGCATGGTCGAGTATTTCGGCAATCCGCAGGCCACCGCCGAGGCATTGCTGGACGGCGGGTGGTATCGCTCCGGCGATCTCGGCTATACCCGCGAAGACGGCGGCTTCGTGTTCCTCACCCGCATGGGAGACTCCCTGCGATTGGGCGGCTTCCTGGTCAGTCCGGCAGAGATCGAGGAATGTGCGCAGCAGTTCGACGGGATCGACGGCTGCCAGGTGGTTGGCGTCACTACGGGAGGCGCGCTGCGCCCGGTCGCCTTCGTCACCCTCAAGGCGGGCGCCCGGCTCGATGAAGCCGCGCTGACCGCCCACATCGCCTCGCGCCTGGCCCGCTACAAGGTGCCGGTGCGGACATTCGCGATCGATGCGTTTCCCGTCACCGAGGGCACCAACGCGACCAAGATCCAGAAACACCGGCTTCGCGATCTGGCCCAGCAGCGGCTGGATGCGAGCCCTGTCTGACCACGGAGCATGACCATGACCGCCATCGAGAAGATCGAAGCCCGCCTGGCCGGATTGTTTCCCACGCTCATCGGCCTGAAGCTGACGCAGGCCGAACCCGATCGCGTGGTGGCTCAGATGGTGGTGCGCCCCGACCTGTGCACGGCCGGCGGCATTCTCCATGGGGGCGCGATCATGGCCTTCGCGGACACGCTCGGGGCGGTCGGCACGGTGCTGAACATGCCCGAGGGCGCCGGCACGGCCACCATCGAATCCAAGACCAACTTCTTCCGGCCTGCGCTGTCCGGCAGCACCGTCACCGGCACGACCACGCCGGTGAACCGCGGCAAGCGCACCCAGACCTGGGAGACGCGCATCACCACCGAAGACGGCAAGCTGGTCGCGCTGGTCACCCAGACCCAGATGGTCTTCTGAAGCGCTCAGACGCCGGTGGGCTTGACCAGCACTTCCATACGGTCGATCGAGCGCACCGGCAGCTCCTTCACATCGCCGCCCTTGAGCAGGCGCAGCTTCACTTCGGTCCCCGCGGGGCCAAGCTTCCAGAGCCGCCGGTAAAAGTCCGCCAGATCGGCGACCTTCTCGCCGCCCACGCCCATGATGATGTCGCCCGGATCGACACCAGCCTGATCGGCCGGCCCGCTGCGCGACACCCGCACGACCATCAGGTGGCCTCTGACGACCTCCGTGGTCAGACCCAGCCAGGGCTGGACGCCTGACGAGCGCCGGCCGTTGGCGAGCAGGTCCTTCAGGATGGGCTTGAGCAGATTGACCGGCACGAACAGGTTCCCCGGCACGCCCTGTCGGTCGCCGGCCGCGTCGTTCACGATCAGCGAACCGATGCCCACCAGTCGGCCATCGTCACCGATCAAGGCCGAGCCGCTCCAGTTGTTGACCGGCGGAAAGGTGAAGATAGGGCGCTCCAGCAGGTATTCCCAGCCGCCGGCGAAAGGCTTGCGCGACACGACCAGCACTTCGGTTGCCTCTTCTTCGCCCTGGCCCACCGTCAGCACCTTCTGGCGCTCGGCGATGCGGTCGGAGTCGCCCAGCTCGATGCGCCTGCCGTCCATGGGCAGCGCCGTGCGGACCAGCCCGAAGCCGCTGGTGTGGTCGTAGCCGGCCACGGCGCCGGGCACCTTGCGGCCCGAGGCGGTGGTCACTTCCACCGATTCAACTTCCAGCAGCAAATAGCCGATGGTGAGCACCAGCCGCTCGTCGATGATGACGCCCGAGCCGCTGCGCCGGGCGCCCAGCGAACTGGCGCTCGGGGCGCCGTCGAGCGCGCGGGCGTCGATCTTGACGATCGAGGTGACGGGTTCCCGGCGTCTGGCGGATTCCGCGGCCGAGAGCGGTGGCGCCGGGGGCGCGGCGGCCGGCGGTGCCGGCGAAGTCTGCGAATGAACGGGAGCCCAGGCACTGGCCCAGAGGCAGACGATGATCGACAGCAGCCACGGACGCATCCCGACCTCCACACCAGCGGCGACGTTGTCCGATCTTGCACCGGCGCCGCGATGGCCGGGCCCAAGACCGCGGAACACCGATGGGTTCAGGCCGCCTGAGGCGTCCGAGTTCGGTGTCGCAACTCACCTTGTATAGCAATTTGCAATCCCGGATTGGTGCTGCGCCGCAACATCGAAGGTCCGGGATAGCGAAGTCTTGTATAAGACCATTTGACCGGTATGGGGCAAACCCCTAAAATCTCAAGTCTTGCCTGCTGTACGGCGGCATGCTGTCTAGAACTTTACCGGCCCGGCTTTTTTTGCAGTCAGGCCGGTTGGAATCACCCCGCAGGTTTGACGGTATGTTCGCAGCAGTAGGTTTGCAGGCCGTTTCGATCATCGTGCTCGGTGTCTTCACCGGCATGGCGTTCGACTGGCCAAGCGCGAAGTTCTTCGTACTTGGCGGTCTGGCGGCATCAGTCCCGAATGCCTTGTTTGCCCTGCGTTTGGCGATGCACAGGGGGCGGTCTCCGGAATCCTATCCGGTGATCTTCTTCCTGGGCGAGTTCGCCAAAATTGGTCTGACGATAGGGCTGTTGGCCTGGATAGTTCACGCGGTGCCTGATCTTCAGTGGCTGCCGCTGGTGCTTGGACTGATAGTCGCCCTGAAGGCTCCGCTGTTCGCAATGCTCATCGCCAAGGATGCGCCGCGCGACTGGCCGCCGACCGCAGCACGCACGAGAACCGACGTCGAAACTGGACACTGAACGAAGTACTGACTGAACCCATGGCCGCCGACGCTCACGCACCGACTCCCTCCGAGTACATCGTTCATCACCTCACCCATTTCAACGGTACGGGTGAAACCCAGAAGTCGATCATCGACTTTTCCATCGTCAACTGGGACACCGTCTTCTTTTCGGTGCTGATGGCGACCGTC